>NZ_LGSU01000841.1:0-4036 GCF_002260545.1 Hydrocoleum sp. CS-953
TTAGACACGCTTTCTAAATTATATTAATAGTTAAATTCTAATCTAAAAAACCCATCAAACCTTCACTATCAATCTGATTAGAAGCAACTGGACGATTCATCACAGTTTGTTCAACTTCTAGATGATTAGTACCAATTGGACGAACTCCAGAAGCAGTAATTGTACCATGAACTTCTAATCCACTAACTACTACTGGACGAATCCCAGAAGCAGACATTGTATGGTCAACTTTAAGACCAGTTGAAACTATCGGACGATTGGAAATTGTTCTAGTATACTTAAGATGAGTTGTACCAATAGGACGATTTCCAGGTAAGGCTAATTTTCCAGACTCTTGAGCCTCTTCTACTTGCTTTTCTTGTACTGGTTTGGTTTCTACTTGTAAAGTGGTGCGTTGTTGAGAACCTTGCTCCAATTTTGTTGGCTGACTACTTTGAGTATTAGGTTTGGTGGTAGTATCAGTAGTTTTATTAGTTTCTGTCATAGTTCCATTTGTACTCATAATTTTACTTCTCCATCATTAAAATTGGTTTATCCATACATAATTTAGAACCACTACTTTTGACTTTTTGGCCTTCTGACAAAAATAATTCTTAAATTTTAATAAACCTGTAGTTATTCTAACCATACTTAAAGCAAAAAGGATACTTTTGTTAAAAAATGCAATATCTAAAATGGAAGGAAGAAGGAAGAAGGGAGAAGGAAGAAAGGAGAACGGGTATAACGCTACTTAATAGACTTATGCGTGATAATCAATAATCAAATCAATTATTGCGTATAAGTCATCAATTCTTTCTCTTACTCCCTACTCCCTACTCCCTACTCCATGTTTAATAATTGAGAAATGTCCGCGCCCTTTGCTTCAATTGTTATAAATTGTGAAAAAAGAGGGAAAATGATAGAGATAGTTGTCTTAACTGACAACAACTGATAATTGATAACTGAAATGATTATGCCAACAAAAACTCCTAATCTTATAGCTCTTGACTTTGATGGCGTTTTATGCAATGGGTTGATTGAATATTTTCAAACAGCTTGGCGTACCTACTGTCAAATTTGGCAAGCATCGGATGAAGTACCTAATAATGATTTAGCAGAAAAATTTTATCGGTTACGTCCTGTCATTGAAATTGGTTGGGAAATGCCTGTTTTAATTCGAGCTTTAATATTAGGTATAGAAGAGGAAAGTATTTTTCAGGAATGGCAAGCGATCGCTGAAAAAATTGTTATTGAGGAAAATCTAGATAGAGCAGAAATAGGTACTTGTTTAGATCGTACTAGGGATGAATGGATAGCAAAAGATTTAGAAGGGTGGTTGTCTTTACATGAATTTTATCCAGGGGTTGTGGAAAAGGTAAAAGAGTTAATGGTATCGGAGGTTAAACTTTTTATTGTAACAACTAAGGAGGGAAGGTTTGTTCGTTCCCTATTACAAAAACAAGGTGTTAATTTACCGGAAGCAAATATTATTGGTAAAGAATGTAAACGTCCGAAATATGAAACTCTGAAAATTTTATTGGCAGACTTAGGTGAAGGTGCAATTATTTGGTTTGTTGAAGATAGGTTGAAAACTTTACTATCGGTACAAAAACAATCAGATTTAAAAGAGGTAGAATTATTTTTGGCTGACTGGGGTTACAATACTCAGAAAGAACGAGATTCTGTATATCAACATCCACCTATTGGTTTATTATCTTCTGCTCAGTTTTGTCAGGATTTTTCTGTATGGAAGGAAGAAGGAAGAAGTAAGAAGTAAGAAGGTTCCGAAAAAACTCAAATTTAGGAAATATAGCAATCCTAATGGAAGGAAGAAGGAAGAAGGAAGAAGGTTCGGAAAAAAATTCAAATTTAGGTAAATATAGCAATCCTAATGGAAGGAAAAAGGAAGAAGGAAAAAGGTTCGGAAAAAAATTCAAATTTAGGAAATATAGCAATTCTAAAAAGCAAGAAGGAAGAAGTTTTGTAGTCAACATGAGTCAAAACCGCTATAATTTGACTCAGGGAGGAAGGAGTAAGGCTGGTTGAACATTAAGGAAAAAACTGAAACATCGGAAATAATATTTTTCTAGTATATTTATTTCTCTTTCTGAAAAAAAAGAAGATTGATTCCTTTTTCCCTTCTTGCTTATTCCTTCTTCCTTCTAACTTAATTATCTTTCTGAATTATCTGAAAAAAAAGAAGATTGATTCCTTCTTACCTTATTCCTTTTTCCTTATTCCTTCTTCCTTCTAACTTAATTCTCTTTCTGAGTTATCTGAAAAAAAAGAAGATTGATTCCTTCTTACCTTATTCCTTTTTTCTTCTTCCTTCTAACTTAATTCTCTTTCTGAATTATCTGAAAAATAAAGAAGATTGATTCCTTCTTACCTTATTCCTTTTTCCTTCTTCCTTCTAACTTAATACTCTAAAAATTAGGAAATTAAAACTATGCTAGACCTAACAAAACTAGCACAACAAATGCAAGGGATGAGTCAACATCTGACAAAAGAAGCTCTGGCTGCTCAAAATAGATTAGAGATAGCTCAACAATTATTGGCAGAGGCAAAAAATGAACAAGAAGAATTATTAGAATTAGAGGAAAGTTGGAGCGATCGCTTACTTTTTAATCCTGCTGTTCCTATAGAATCTTTAGATACTTACCCTCTGATTAATCTGCCTCCTAAAAATCATACGGTATTTGCTACGGATGGTTCTCAAATAGCTCCAAGTCACCATGAAATTGCTTATTGTTATTTGTTAAATATTGGGCGAGTAATGTTGCATTATGGGGAAAGTATTTATCCGCTTTTAGATAGTATCCCAGAAATTTTTTATGAAGCAGATGACCTTTATATTTCTCGACAATGGGGAATTAAAACTGAAGAATGGATGGGTTATCGACGGACTATTTCTGAGGCTTTGGTTTTGGCAGAATTAGGTTGTGAATGGGTGAAAAATAATTCTGATAATTTAGGTTCGCCAATATTAGCTATGGTTGATGGTTCGTTAATTTATTGGTTCTTAGAATCTTTGCCTTCTGAAGCACGGGATAAAATTTTAAATCCTATTTTAGATGCTTGGAATAAATTAAAATTGGCTGGCATTCCTTTGATTGGTTATTTGAGTGCTTCTCGCAGTAATGAAAGTTTGTCTTTTTTACGTTTAAAGGGTTGTATTTATGATGAACCTGACTGTATTAGTTATTGTCCTAATGTCGGGTTAGGAGGATTTGGTTTTACGGAAAAAGCACCTTGTCAGTCATTTGAACCGTTGCGAGATGTAATATTTTGGGGTTCAATATTACAGCCTGGAGAAAGGAGCCCTTTATGGCAATCTTCTGCTAGAATTTTGGATTTATATGGGGATAATACTATCTATTTTTGTTATGTGAATGTTGGTACGGAAGTTGCCAGAATTGATATGCCGGAATGGGTGGCTGAAGATGAAGAAATCTTGGAGTTAGTGTTAGGAATGATGTTAGCTCAAGTGCAGAAAGGTTATGGTTATCCGGTGGTATTAGCAGAAGCTCATAATCAAGCGGTGGTTAGGGGAGGCGATCGAGCAAGTTTCTTTGCTTTGTTGGAGCAGGAAATGATTAAAGCAGGTTTGAAAAATGTGGGAACTTCTTATAAGGAGACTCGGAAGCGAGGGAGTATTGCTTAATTTTAGGAGTCAGGACTCAGGAGTCAGAATTCAGGAGGAATTTCCATTATAACTGTAGGGGTTTGGTCTCCAAACCCTAACCCCTTGAGACTCAATGACGGAATAAGAGCGATCGCTCCTTGACAGCCAGAAAAAGTTGTTTTATTTTCAAAGTAGATAAGTATTGTGGGGAAATATTGGCTCTTTTTTTAGAGCTAAAATAACTGTAGGGATTTGGTCTCCAAACCTTAACCTTAACCTGATAACTGATAACTGAAGTAACTGTAGGGGTTTGGTCTCCAAACCCTAACCCCTTGAGACTCAATGACGGAATAAGAGCGATCGCTCCTTGACAACCAGAAAAAGTTGTTTTATTTTTAAAGTAGATAAGTATTGTGGGGAAATATTGGCTCT
>NZ_LGSU01000841.1:4046-4988 GCF_002260545.1 Hydrocoleum sp. CS-953
TGATAACTGATAACTGATAACTGATAACTGATAACTGAAGTAACTGTAGGGGTTTGGTCTCCAAACCCTAATACCTTGATGGTCAACCACAGAATAAGAGCGATCGCTCCTTGACAACCAGAAAAAGTTGTTTTATTTTTAAAGTAGATAAGTATTGTGGGGAAATATTGGCTCTTTTTTTAGAGCTAAAATAACTGTAGGGGTTTGGTCTCCAAACCCTAACCTGATAACTGATAACTGAAGTAACTGTAGGGGTTTGGTGCCCAAACCCTAATACCTTGATGCTCAACAAAAACCAGAATGAATTTTAACGAAGTCATATGAGGTCTCATTTATCCAAATTAGTCATAGCAAGAATTCAACTTCTGACTTCTAACTTCAAGATGGCGATCGCTAGATTCAGTTACCAGCTTTTCTCTGAAAGTAGAATAAAATATATCGAGCGTTCGATATAAGTTACTCACCATCCAAAAGATTAGTCACAACAAGAATTTTAACTTCTAACTTCTGACTTCTAACTTCTGACTTCAAGATAGCGATCGCTCTCTATTCAAATTAAATTGTTTGTAAATTCTGTAGCTGTGGCAGAGGTTTTCCCATTTCCTCATAAGCATAAACTAAATCTGCCAAAACTTGCTTCGCATTTTCCAGAGCTTCTTCATAAGATTCACCATGAGTTTGAGCGTACTTCCCCCATTCAGGTAAACTGGCAATATAAGTTTTATCCTCTTCAGACCATTGAATTAAAATACTATATTTCATTAGACATCTCCTTCCTCTAACCTAGCAAGTTCCTCTAACACTGCCATGACATTTTTCTCCTGATAAAGCTTGCCATCACTTCCATCCTTACCAGAAAAAATTACCGAAATATTGTGGTTTAAAGCCTCCCCTTTTAAGGGGATAATAAATAAAAATTTTCCTGTTCGTCAATCCTCTTCT
>NZ_LGSU01000842.1 GCF_002260545.1 Hydrocoleum sp. CS-953
CCCCTACTCCCCTACTCCCCTACTTCAATCAAATGTAGAAAGGTTTTTGAGAAATGGTATGAGACTGGTAGAATTTGCCAGACATTTTATAATCAAGGATATGATATTAAATACTATAATCTCGGAGTTAGAAGAGAAACTATAGCAATCCTAAATAGGTCGCGACAAATCAAAAAGTAGATAAAAAAGTTGAAACTCTTACCTGTTGCCTGTTGCCTGTTCCCTGTTGCCTAAAAAGCAGTAATATTTTTGCCACGAATATGCGGAGGATTGCTATAGCACTGATATTAAAAATCGTTGGTTTAGAGAAGTTTATTGTCGTTTACCCCCAGAATTTAGTGGTAGAATAGTATTTTCTTTTGGTACAAATGACACTATTTTAGAAGCTGGTAAAACTCGTGTAGAAAGGAATCAATCCAAAGAGAATATTCACCAGATTTTAACTCAATTTAAGCAGCTTTTCCCAGTATTAATGATAAGTTCTCTACCTGTTGATGATGCTCAAAATAACATTAGGATTGCTAATTTATCTGACGATTTTTTCCAAGTATGTATGCAACTAAATGTTCCTTATTTAGATGTTTTTACTCCATTAAAAACTTCAGAAAATTGGCTGCAATAAGTAGCAAAAAATGATGCTGCTCACCCAAGATAGTCAGGTTATTGTGAGTTAGCAAGCTTACAGCAATTTCGGAGTTAGTGAGGTACAAAACAAAGACTTCCAGTCTATTAGTAATTTTGGTAACACAAGCATCCTGCTTGTTACAGCAAACGAAGGCTGAACTGCAAAAACTGTACCTCNATTTTGGTAACACAAGCATCCTGCTTGTTACAGCAAACGAAGGCTGAACTGCAAAAACTGTACCTCAGCATCCTCAAAAGTGCTGTAATATAAAATTGGAGTGCATGGAAATCTTGGTTCTAGAAACAATAACTTTCATTGTAAGTATTCAGCTTTTCTAAGGGAATGCTGCGCAAACAGCTTTTCGTATTTTCGTAAAGAATAAAACAACGACTAAGATTAACTAATGACCTTTTTCGTATCGGACTTTTAATTCTCGCCATCAGACTAATTCCTCCTAACACAATAATGAATTCATGGCTGATAGCTGATAGCTAAGTCTCAATGCTTACCTTTCATTCGGACAAGTAATTCAGTAGGAGATGTAATTAATCTAAGAAAGTAATTATCGTGCTTTTCTAGCTTAATTATATTAATAGTAATAAATCAAAAAAATACCAACTAAGGAGTAGAATTAAAAACAAATCTGCCAAAATAAAAGCCAACATTTCTTTATGTGGTATCAGCACATCCGAGAAGAAACACAAACCTATCTCAAAACATTTGTCTATCCATACACAGGCTTTCTGACAAAGCCCCTAATAAGACCCAAATTTATAGCAGTTGTTGAAGCCAGCTTAATCGGAATAACTTCAGGATTAGCCGCCGTCACCCTCAAAGAAGGGGTGGGCTGGCTAGGTAGTTGGCGAATAGCAGCATCCCTCAAATTTCCTCCTTGGTTGTTACTACCTATTTTTGGCTTAATTGGAGGATTTCTCACAGGTGTATTAGTAGAACGTTTAGCACCAGAAACTGGAGGGAGTGGAGTACCACAAGTAAAAGCAGCACTAGCAGGTATGACAGTCCCCTTAAACTTCCAGATCGCTATTGTCAAAATGCTCACTACTATTTTGACAGTGGGTTCTGGACTAACACTAGGAAGACAAGGCCCTACTGTGCAAATAGGTGCATCTTTGGCAGCTTGGATTAGTCGTTGGCTTCCCACTTCTCCCAGTTATTCTCGTCAGTTAATTGCCTGTGGTGCTGCTGCTGGATTAGCTGCTGGCTTTAATGCTCCTATTGCTGGAGTGTTATTTGTAGTTGAAGACCTAATGCACGATGTTTCTGGCATTACCTTGGGTCCAGCAATTATTGCTTCATTTGTCGGTGCAGTTACTTCGCAAATGCTAGGTGGAAAAAGTTTGTACTTAGAAAACAGCAGTGATTACCTAGATACATCAATTACAGGATTTTTAGATCCTAAAGAAATTCCTTTCTACATAGTTTTGGGAATTTTAGCAGGGTTACTAGGAACAGTATTTAGTCGGGGAANCATTACCTTGGGTCCAGCAATTATTGCTTCATTTGTCGGTGCAGTTACTTCGCAAATGCTAGGTGGAAAAAGTTTGTACTTAGAAAACAGCAGTGATTACCTAGATACATCAATTACAGGATTTTTAGATCCTAAAGAAATTCCTTTCTACATAGTTTTGGGAATTTTAGCAGGGTTACTAGGAACAGTATTTAGTCGGGGAATTATTGCAACTTCAATATTTAATCAGCGTAAACTGAAATTAAAATTACCTTGGCGAATAGCTATTACCGGATTGATTAGTGGTTTAATAATTGCATCTTTACCAGAGTCATTTCACAATTATACAGGTTTAAGAGAAATATTGGGAAGTAATGAAGCTAACTTGAAATTGAGTTTCATAGCTTTTACAGCACACTTTGTCTTAACAATATTTGCTGCAGGTTCAGGTGCCCCTGGCGGATTATTTGCACCATCTTTAATTATTGGCTCTGCTTTAGGTCAAATAATTGGGATTTTGCAAAGTAATTTAGTTGGTATTGAACAACCAACAATTTTCGCTCTAGCAGGAATGGGTGCATTCTTTTGTGCTGTGTCAAGAGCGCCGATCACAGCAGTAGTAGTTATTTTTGAACAGACACAAGACTTTCGTTTGGTGTTACCACTGATGNATTATTTGCACCATCTTTAATTATTGGCTCTGCTTTAGGTCAAATAATTGGGATTTTGCAAAGTAATTTAGTTGGTATTGAACAACCAACAATTTTCGCTCTAGCAGGAATGGGTGCATTCTTTTGTGCTGTGTCAAGAGCGCCGATCACAGCAGTAGTAGTTATTTTTGAACAGACACAAGACTTTCGTTTGGTGTTACCACTGATGATTGTTTCTATTGTGGCTTTATTGGTGGCAGAAAAGATAGATAAGAAATCTTTATCTGACCTAGTTTTAGATTTAAAAGGTCTACAACTTAACAAAGAAACCTCAGCAAATGATTATTTGAGTAATATTCGCGCCGATCAAGTTATGCACACTCCTGTGGAAACTCTTGATTTTAATTTAACTTTAGATGAAGTTAAGCAGAAATTTTCTAGTTCTACTCATCGAGGTTTTCCTGTACTTGACAGTCAAGGTTTGCTGGTAGGTATCGTCACTCAGACAGATTTAGTCTACACTCGGAAACGTCAAGTTCCAGGGAATCATCTTTTAAAAGAGTTTATGACACTCCATCCAATGACAGTTAAGACTAGAGATAATCTGAGTGAGGTTTTAAATCTTTTACATAGATACAAAATTAGTCGTTTACCTGTGATGGAGGGTCGTCATCTTGTGGGGATTATTACTGATACTGATATCATTAAAATAGAATCAGAGCAATTAATAGGTGAGACAAACTCAAGAACTAACCNTTTTAAAAGAGTTTATGACACTCCATCCAATGACAGTTAAGACTAGAGATAATCTGAGTGAGGTTTTAAATCTTTTACATAGATACAAAATTAGTCGTTTACCTGTGATGGAGGGTCGTCATCTTGTGGGGATTATTACTGATACTGATATCATTAAAATAGAATCAGAGCAATTAATAGGTGAGACAAACTCAAGAACTAACCCTCCAGAACCATCTTATGTAGTTTATCAAACACGAGCGCCTCAAATTGGTAATGGTCGGTTGTTAGTACCTTTGAGTAATCCTCGTACTGCTCCTGCATTATTAAGGTTGGCTGCTGTAATTGCTCGGCAACGCAATTATGAACTAGAATGTCTGCAAATTGTAATTGTACCTCGTCAAAATTCTCCTGCTGAGACTGTGGTAGATACAACTGAGAGTCGTCGTTTGTTGGCAATGGCAGAACGCATAGCTACAGANAATGGTCGGTTGTTAGTACCTTTGAGTAATCCTCGTACTGCTCCTGCATTATTAAGGTTGGCTGCTGTAATTGCTCGGCAACGCAATTATGAACTAGAATGTCTGCAAATTGTAATTGTACCTCGTCAAAATTCTCCTGCTGAGACTGTGGTAGATACAACTGAGAGTCGTCGTTTGTTGGCAATGGCAGAACGCATAGCTACAGATTTACAAATTCCCATCCATACTCAAGTGCGGGTTGGTCACGATATTGCTGATGCTATTTTGGAAACTGTTAAGGAGAGACATATATCTTTAATATTGATGGGTTGGAAGGGTGATATTGCACCTGGTCGTATTTTTGGGAGTATTGTGGATACTCTGATGCAACAAGCTATTTGTGAGGTTGTGGTAGTGAAGTGGGGTGGTGAGAAATTTAGAGAGAGAGAAAAGTTTTCAGGTGTTGCTAATGAAAAATTTAACCCTTATTCTGATTATGTGTACTCATTTTTAGGATGGCGACAATGGTTAGTACCTCTTAGGGATATTCCGACACAAGCAGCAGCAGTTAAACTTTTGCCTGCTTTAGTTTCTTTGAGTGTGAAGCCAGAAATTCTTCTATGTCAAGTCTGTACTCAATCTGTTGTTAATCCTAATATTCAGGAAATGCAGCAAGCTGCTAGAATGCTAAAACACAGATTACATACTGAGGTGATGGCTACTACAGTCTGTTCTAAATCTGTTTCAGAGGCTGTGGTTGATTTGGCTAATGCTCATCACTCTGATGTTGTGGTTATTGGTGCTAGTAAGGAGGGATTTTTGAGGCACATGATTAATGGTAACATTCCAGAGGCGATCGCTCGTGGTTGTGATTGTACTGTGATTTTAGTGCGAGCTGCGAATAATTAGGGTTTGCTGAAAAATTTTTTTGTAATGAGTAGGGGAGTAGGGGAGTAGGGAGTAGGAGAGTAATTCTTTTATATCAAATCCGCTTGCCACGGTTCCCGAAAAATCGGAGTAACAAGAAACCGGGTTTGTGGGAGGTCAATTTTAGTATTGTAGGG
>NZ_LGSU01000843.1 GCF_002260545.1 Hydrocoleum sp. CS-953
TTATAATCAAGCCCTAAAAATTTATATGTAGTGTTATGATTTTAATGATAGATGCTATGATGCTATAGCTGCGTAGGTTAGCATTTTAATCAGCTCCTACTCAAGCAGAAAATAAAATTAGATTCTCAATCACTGATACAGAATCTATAAATGGCAACAAACAAATACCAAATAAGATTTACCATAGAAGAGTAATTATGTCACAAGGAAAAGGTTTTGGCTTCGGCTTAGGTAAAATGAAAGAACTAACTGAAGCTTTTAAAAAAGCTCAACAAGTTCAAGAAGGAGCCAAACAACTTCAGGAAGAACTAGATAAATTAGAAGTTGAAGGGTTAGCAGGTGGTGGCTTGGTAAAGGTTTTTTTGAGTGGAAACCAAGAGCCAAGGCGAGTAGAAATTTCACCAGATGCACTGGGGGAAGGAGCAGAGGTAATTTCTGAATTGGTGACAGCAGCAATGCTAGATGCTTATACTAAGTCTACTGCTACTATGCGTGAACGTATGGAAGAGTTGACAGGTGGTTTAAATTTACCTGGAATGTAGTTTAAATACTAATGATGGCTAGGACAGGTTTTAAGTTAGATAACTAAAAAATATAACAGTAGACTAACTCAGAAGCTTTATCCTAGTCTTTTTGATTTCTGAAAAATTTAATAATTCTGCATTCTACATTCTGCATTCTAAATTAATTTATGCCTTATAAACTATTATTTGTTTGTCTTGGTAATATCTGTCGTTCTCCCTCGGCAGAAAATATTATGAATCATCTGATAGAAAAATCTAATTTGAGCCAACGCATAGTTTGTGATTCTGCTGGTACTGGAGGTTATCATGTAGGTAGTCCTCCTGATTCTAGAATGACTTATGCTGCTAAGATGAGAGGTATTAATCTGAAAGGTTCAGCTCGTAAATTTCAAGTAGAAGATTTTAATAATTTTGATTTAATTCTGACAATGGATAAGGAAAATTATCGGGATGTTCTTCGCTTAGATAGTGCTGATAAATATAGGGATAAAGTGAAGTTAATGTGTGACTTTTGTAGATATTTTGATATTAAGGAAGTACCCGATCCTTACTATGGTGGTTCAGATGGATTTGATTATGTGATTGAGATACTTTTAGATGCTTGTGAAGGGCTATTAGATTATTTGATTAATCAAAATAAAATAGTAGTTTAGCGATCGCTGAATTTCAGATTATTTACCTGAAAAATTATTAATTAGACCTTGCTGAATAATCAATGATGTGTCATCAGTTTAAGTGGTGCTAAACCTGTCAAAAAAGACCAAAAAATACTAACTAAATTAATGTTCACTCCTTGTTGGGATTTTTATTCGCCTAACTGGGAAAAATGCAGATAATTTAACACCTCTAACTATTCCCTATTCCCTTTAATTTAAGATTAATTAGCCAGGTAATTTTCCATAGTAAAACGGACTAATTCAGCTCTATTGTTAGTATCAGTTTTTCTCAATAAACTACTCACATATTTTTCAATAGTTCTGGGACTTAAATGTAGGCGATCGCCAATTTTAACATTAGAAAGACCATTCAGCAAGAGACTCAAAACTTGCTGTTCTCTGGCGGTTAAACTAATCTGAGAATTTATGATAATTGACTGAGATACTGCTTCTGAATAATCAGATTTTGATATCTTTTCTGTTGCCAAATATTGACTATTAGTAGGTAAAGAATTAGTTATAGGTGAAGCTTGAGCAATAAGAGCATATCGATCTAATAAAGAGCGGACTACTGCTCCTAACTCTACTAATTCAAAAGGCTTTGGTAAATAAATATCACACCCCAATTGATAACCTTTCACTCTGTCCTGTGTACTTGTATGAGCGGTTAGAAAAATTACAGGTAAGAGACGAAAATTTGGACGCGCCCGAACTCGTCTTACCAGTTCATAACCGTCCATTGTTGGCATAGCAATATCAGTAATAATCAAATGGGGCTGAGATTTCTCAACTAAATCTAAAGCTTGTTGACCATTTTCAGCTTTGACAACTAAGTAACCAGATACCTCTAGGTAATCACTAACACATAACCTAGTTCCTAAGTCGTCATCAACAACAAGAATTGTTAAGGGCATTTTTCGATCTAAAAACCTTCTTTAGTTTGGAAATCAGTCATTTCAGTTATCAGTTATGAGTACCTTTGGGTGAATTAGGAGCCTTTAAATACTGAAGTTTATTTTTTTATCCCATTAAAACGAGAGGTTATTGACCTAATTTTTTGGTCAGCTTTATCTAGGGGATAAAACTAGGGACTAAGTTCCTACTTCACTGAAGAGCAAATTCTCCTTGGTTGTTACTTAATATTTTCCAGAGACTTAAAATCTAGTAGCAAATTAACTTATCTCTTTTGAGGGTAAAATAAGCTTAAGTATATACCATCATAAATTTTCAAAAAAAGTATATTTTAGGTAATATTTAATCTTATGTTTTTACCGAAATAATTAATAATTAAGCAATTAAATAATTAGATAATTGACGCCTTGAAGCCTCCTCTTTCAAGGGAAAAAAATAAATCTTTTCCCCCTTTGTGTCAATCCTCTCCCTAAAAGGGAGAGGTAATTATCAATTATCCATTATCCATTATCAATTAATGAACCCCTACCACTAATGCTCAATTCTAAGAGCAAAATATATTATCTATATTATCTACTATTATGTATAACTTACAGCTAAACTAGCTGGTTGTCCAAGATTTCCATGGAAAACAATACCTTCTTGGTTAGTTGCCAAATGACGCAAAATCTTGTAGATGGTTTCTATTTTATCAGCAGCTCCTGCTTTTTCAGCTAATTCTTCTAAAGATAGAGGAGTTCCCTCTTGCTTGAGGATATTTATTACCTGTTGTTGTAATTCTAGCACTGTAGCTGCGGCTTTTTTACCAGCTTCTACTCCTGGTTGGTGATAGGCGTTAATATTAACTAGAGAGCCATAAAAACCAACTGCCCTCTCATAAAGGGCTATTAATGCTCCTACATTATAAGGATTAACTTTAGGAATAGTAACTGTAATAGAATCTCGCTCATTTTCATAAAGTGCTTGTCTAGTACCTTGAAGAAAACCAGATAAGTAGTCTCCAGCAGTTACCCCTGCTTCTACTTCCGGAGAAGTACCTTGACGATCTTCTAGAACTTCGATAAAGGTGACAAAGAAATTAGATACACCGTCTCGCAACTGTTGTACATAGGCGTGTTGGTCTGTGGAACCTTTGTTACCGTAGACTGCAATACCTTGGTTGACGACATTGCCATCTAGGTCTTTTTCCTTACCTAAAGATTCCATAACTAACTGCTGTAGATAACGACTGAATAGCAGTAGACTATCTTTGTATGGTAGAACTACCATATCTTTTTCCCCGTGACCATTACCTACGGCGTACCAACTCAAGGCTAATAAAGCAGAGGGGTTGCCTTTGATTTCATGTTTGCGAGTAACTGCGTCCATTTCTTTTGCCCCAGCAAGCATTGCCCGGATATCAATTCCTTGCAGTGCTGCGGGTAGCAAACCAACGGAGGAGAGTTCGGAAGTACGTCCACCTACCCAGTCTGCCATCGGGATAACATCTATCCATCCTTCAGATTTAGCAATTTGACCTAGTTTACTATTAGGAGTAGTAGTAGCAACAGCTTGACTAGCAAAGTTTAAATTTTTAGATGCAAAAGCTGCTTTGACTTCCATCATACCATTGCGAGGTTCTGGGGTACCTCCAGATTTGGAGATGACTATAACTAGGGTGCTGTTGAGGCGATCGCCGAGTTTGTGGAGTACCCGGTCTATACCTGCTGGATCTGTGTTGTCTATGAAGTGTATTTCCATTGGTGGGTCATCAAGACCAAGAGCTTCGGCGACAAATTGGGGGCCTAATGCTGAACCACCGATACCAATGGAGAGAATATCTGTAAATTTGGGGACATTAGCAGGTTTAATTTCTCCACTATGGACTTTCTTGGCAAAAGTTTCTATTTGTTCCAGAGTTTGGACAATTTCTTGTTTAATTTCGGGGGTAGGAGCAATATCAGCATCTCTGAGCCAATAGTGGCCAACCATCCGGTTTTCGTCTGGGTTAGCGATCGCACCTTTTTCTAAGGCGTCCATATCTTGGAAGGCTTTTTCAAGTTTAGGCTTTATTGTTTCAACAAAAGAGTCATCAAATTTAATGCGACTTATGTCAACGTAAAATCCTAATCCTTCGTGGTAGTAAAGCCAGTCAATATAGCGTTGCCAGAGTGCTTTTGATTCCATAAAAATTAGTGTATTTAGTATTTTTGCTAGTTTGCCATCTGTAGTTTAGAAGACTAGATTTCTGGCTTTGGTAAAATACGGATAAATTTAACAATTTGACCTGTTACTTCTATACCTATCAGATAATTGTCCACAGTAAATCTGTAGAAAATACCACTGGTTCCAAGTTGTCTTAGTTCTGGTAATTCTTGTAAATAATTTATTTGACTAAATTTGATAAAAACAAAATCATATATTTGCTGGTAGGCAACAGATTCTATGACTTTAAGGTCTTGGATAAAAGAACGAGAATAACGCACTTCTAGAGTCATTTCAGTTATCAGTTATCATTTATTAGTTATCAGTATATCTGGCTAAACTTGGAGGTTTGAAATACTGAAGTTTACTTTTTTCATTTCCAGGAAAAGGGTGGCTTGAAACCAGATTTTTTGGTCACAATAATCTGGTTTTTTTAGAGTTTTTCTCTTCTGGTTTAAATAAGAATGTTTGTTTGGATTTTAACTATTTTATTTGTCAAAGTATAAGATTTGCAAGGTTTCTTCTTTAGTCAAGATATCTCCTGGTTTGTGACTTGTTTTCGATTTTTGAATAGCTGTCATAATTGAGTTATCAGTTATCAGTATATCTGGCTGAAATTGGAGGCTTTAAATACTGAAGTTTACTTTTTTCATTTCCAGGAAAAGGGTGGCTTGAAACCAGATTTTTTGGTCAAAATAATCTGGTTTTTTTAGAGTTTTTCTCTTCT
>NZ_LGSU01000844.1 GCF_002260545.1 Hydrocoleum sp. CS-953
TCATTAAATTAGCTCCAGCAATCATAGCAGCTAATTTACCTACATCTCTAGGAGTAACTACTTTTATATCTGGAGAAGATTCTTTAATTTGATTGACCCATGGTGCATCTTCAGGGCCTTTTACTATTACTACTGGTAAGTTAGGTTGTTTCTGTTGCAGTTCTGAAATAATCTCCTGCCAGTAATTAGTAGGATAAATTTTATCGATACCTTTAATCTGAGCTAGCTGACTAGAACCACCATGAATCAGAATATAGCCACTTTCTGCAACTTCTAATCTTTGCTGTTCAGCTTCGGCCTCATCAATATCTGTTTTGGGGACATTAATTGATATTCCCTTGAAAGGGGTGGTAATGTCCATCCCCTGTAACAAGTCATGGTACATCTGAGCAGCATATTGTTCAGTTTTTAGGGGTATAGGGTCGGAGAGAAATATTGCTCCATTACCTGCATAACCCACCCGTTTAGGAATTCCTGTTAACCATAACAATAGGCCAACTGTCCAACGTTGTCCCAGGGAAATTACGGCCTCGTATTCGCGATCGCGCATAATACCCAACAAATTTCCCCAGTCGGCAAGACTATTGGCATCTTTAAAGTCGTAGGTTAGGACATCCCGGACGGACTTGCAAACTCGGTATGCACCCTTAGAGCGAGGTTCTACAATTACGTCAATCTGAGATTCTGGATAGGATTGTTTAAGGTCATCCAGAGTAGGAAAGAATAAAATTTGGTCGCCTATTCCACCAGGGACAAGGGCAAGTATTCTCATGTTTAAGGAATTAAAGTTAATTATCAGTTGAATTTTAACAAGGGGGGAGAAGGATTAAAGTTAATTATCAGTTGAATTTTAACAAGGGGGAGTTTAAGGGGCTATAAGTCCAACACCATAATCTATGATTTGGTGTCTGGATANGAGTAGGAAAGAATAAAATTTGGTCGCCTATTCCACCAGGGACAAGGGCAAGTATTCTCATGTTTAAGGAATTAAAGTTAATTATCAGTTGAATTTTAACAAGGGGGGAGAAGGATTAAAGTTAATTATCAGTTGAATTTTAACAAGGGGGAGTTTAAGGGGCTATAAGTCCAACACCATAATCTATGATTTGGTGTCTGGATACATAGGCCCCTCAACTAAATTTTGCTTAGTCCAACCCGACAAAATTTACATTTTAATGTTACAGTTTTATCATAGTAGTTGAAAAGCGATAAATGTTTAAGGCTTACAAGTACAGAATTTATCCAAATACTGAGCAACAAGCAGCTTTGGCAAAAAGCTTCGGCTGTTGTAGATTCTTTTGGAATTATTCATTAAACCTGTGCCAAGAAACATATCAGAAAACTGGGAAAGGTTTATCAAGAAGTAAAATCCAAGGAATGTTACCTGGTCTAAAAAAAGAATATCCTTGGCTAAAAACAGATGTGTATTCTCAGTGCTTACAAGTTGTCGCGTTAAATCTTTCAACTGCTTACAAAAATTTCTTTGAAAAGCTGGCTCAATATCCACGATTCAAATTAAAACATCATAAACAATCTATTAGCTATCCTCAAAATGTAAGGTTTGAAGGTGATTATCTCAAACTGCCCAAGATAGGATTAGTTTATTGGGTTTGCCATAGAGAATTTGAGGGAAAAATTAAAACTGTCACAGTTTCTAAAAAACTAGATAGTCAATATTATGTTTCTGTTTTAGTTGACGATGGCAAGGAAAAACCCAAGCAATCAGCAAGAGATAAAGCTATTGGTATTGACCTTGGATTGACTCATTTTGCAGTAACAAGCGAAGGTTCTAAGTACGATAATCCTCGTCATACCAAGAAGCATGAACGCAACTTAAAATGGAAACAGAAAAAGCTGCTTCGGAAAGTAAAAGGCAGTAACAATAGAAATAAAGCTAGGAAAAAAGTAGCAAAAGTCCATAGTAAAATATCTCGATGCCGTGAGGATTTTCTGCACAAGCTATCCCGCAAGATAGTCAACGAAAACCAAGTTATTGTGGTAGAAAATCTGGCAGTAAAGAACATGGTCAAAAACCACAATTTAGCTAAAGCAATAATGGATTGTGGATGGGGAATGTTTGGAACTATGCTTAATTACAAGGTAGAACGAGAAGGGAAAACCTACTTAGAAATAGATAGATTTTTTCCCTCATCAAAAACCTGTCATGTTTGCTTGAACCAAGTAGGTAGCTTGCCACTTGATATCAGAAGTTGGAAGTGCGAATATTGTCAGACAACCCATGACCGTGATATTAATGCAGCAATAAATATTAGAGATGAAGGCTTGCGGATACTGTCGTTGGGAACCAGCGATACTGCCCTTGGAGGGAATGTGAGTCGGGTTGGCAAAACATCGGTTTTGTCAGACGCTATTCCTGGTGAGTAGGGAAGCCAAGACTATATCCCTTGCGATTAGTGTTGGTAGTTCACGTAGAGTATATAGCTAGATTTAATTATTTATAGGCAAGCTTTAACACAAAATGTATTTATTAATTCCTGCTGCTGGTATGGGGCGACGGATGGGAAGTTCCCGAAATAAGCTTTTGTTGACTCTGTTGGGTAAGTCTTTATTGAGTTGGACTCTTGAAGCTGCTGTCAAATCTCATCATATTATTTGGATTGGTATTATTGGACAACCTGTTGATTTTCCAGATTTTCAAAAAAGTATTTCGGATTTGTCTACTGACAAGCATATAAAGTTAATTGAGGGAGGGGAAACTCGTCAGGAGTCGGTTTATAATGGTTTACAGGCTTTGCCATCGGCAGCGGAACAAGTATTAATTCACGATGGTGCGAGGTGTTTGGCGACTCCTGAACTTTTGGACAGATGTGCGGAGGAGATTTTTAAGTGTCCTGGTTTAATTGCTGCTGTGAGAGTTAAGGACACAATTAAGGTGGTCGATCCATCTGGTTTAATTCAGGATACACCAGACCGTCGCAATTTGTGGGCTGCTCAGACACCCCAGGGGTTTGAGGTAAATTTGTTGAAGGAATGCCACGAGAAGGGGCGTCAGTTAGGTTGGGAAGTTACCGATGATGCTGCTTTGTTTGAAAAATGTGGTTTACCTGTAAAAATTGTTGAGGGAGAGGAGACTAATTTAAAGGTGACAACTCCTGTGGATTTAAAAGTAGCAGAATTTATTTTGATGGAAGCATTCAAAAATTAATAATTAATAATTAATAATTACCTCTTCTTATAATTCTTATAAAGAAGAGGATTGCCTAAAAGGAATTTTTTCTCTTCTATTATACCAATTCCCATGCATTAATGCTATACTTGAGTGACACTTCAGTTATCAAGTAATTAACACAGATAAAATAAATTATTACCTAATTATTAGTCAGTTAAAGATTGCTCAAAAAAACAATTTAATTAAAATTACGACAGAAGTGAATGAGAATAATATAATTATCAGCAATTTTGATAATGGAATTGGAATGTCTCAAGAAACTTTGCAACAAGCATTTGATTACTTATTTACAACTAAACCAGTTGGAAAAGGTACGGGTTTAGGTTTATCTATTTGTCGGCAAATTATCGAAGGCAAACATAATGGGAAATTATTATGTAATTCTGAGATAGGGAAAGGAAGTACATTTATTATCGAAATACCCAATTAATCAATCATAGGACTTTCGCTATACTTAACCATTGGAAAATTTTCCAGATACAAGGAGAATAAATTGCTCAGAAATTCCTCAACTTATAACCAGGGAATGATACCAAGAGATGGCAAAAAAAGTTGTTGTAAGTTTTTCAGGGGTTAACTGTAGATTAATTGTTAACTCTACAGATTTTACATATAGAATTATAATTTTTATTCAGTTAAAATAATCACTATAGCAGTTTTCATTAATATAGAATACAGGGATTTTTGCTTAAAGGTAAAAGCCAGAAGGCAGGGAGGAGAATTTTTTTAGTCTACCTTTGTGAAAAGCTCTCCAATTATGATTGGATTATAGGTACATGAAAGTGTAAGCATTCACCTAAATAGTCGTGGAAAATAAATTTCCTAGTTGAGATAGGGAACAGGGAACAGGGAACAGGAAGTCAATAGGATGTGTAATTAATTTTGCATAGGAACTTATTAACTCGCAGCTCTCAGGTATAATGGCAATAACTGTAATTTAGCTTCTGATCCATACTTTCAATTGTCCCTTAATACTATCAATACTTGCACTTCTGTAGCTGAGAGCTGAGAGTTGAATGCTGACTACAAAATAGGTTAAAGTTTCCAAGATTGATGACAAGTCCAAGAGTTATTGGGATGGCGTTCATAGAATCTTAATTCCCATGATACTTCTGCTTGAGGATTGATAATTTTTTTTGCTATTTTGGCGAGAATTTGTTGTTGTTCTAATGGGAATTTGTAGGCTAAACTGAGATGTAAATTATTTTTGAGGCGTAACTGATTAGTACGAGTTGGTGAGTTAGCAATATTAGCAAAGTTAGCAATAAGTTTTTCTATCCAAATTGATTCTATTTTGAGATAATGAAAATCTGCTTTTAACTCTATATCCACAACAATAATGGGTTGACTTGTGCGGGTTGGTAAATAATTTTTTAAAGCATTGTCTAAAGCTTGAATATAAATTGGAACGGCAGTTAATTCATCCTGAAAAAAACCTGTCAAGGTACAGTGAGGCATATATTGATGAGCAGCATTTTCACCACATTCTCTACAAGTAGTAGTGAAATATTCCTCTAGTTGATTATTAAGTTTACCTACTGGACAAGCGTATACAATAAATTCTCTTAGCATTTAATTATTGGTTGATAGATTTGAGGATTTATTCTAGGTTTAATTTATGTTATCTTCTGAGAATAAGTAAGAAGAAAGAAGGAATAAGGAATAAGGCAAAAATTGATTTAATAGCAAATACATAACTTCTCTGTTTAGAGCGAAATTTATGTTAAGAAAAATCTTGATCAAGTCTAGTCTGAAAGTAAGAAGGAATAAGGAATAAGGAATAAGGGAAAAATTGATTTAATCTCAAATACATA
>NZ_LGSU01000845.1 GCF_002260545.1 Hydrocoleum sp. CS-953
TATAGCGGTTTTCACTTCATGACTTGCATTACTTCTTCCTTCTCTCCTAGATAACTAAAGCCTTCTCTCCTAGATAACTAAAGCCTTCTTTCTTTAAACTCAAATCTCTGTACTCTAAAAAACATGAAAACTACTATAATTCAGCAAAAATCAAATTTATTACCTATCTGTCGATCGCCGAAAAAATATCCTAAATTAGTTCTATAAAATAACAAAGTCACCTCCACAAACTGGAAGTGACTCAAACACAATACACACTTTTTAGACAAACAAATCGGATGGGGAACAATTCCTAAATTGCCCCCAATCTCAAAAAACCTAGTAATCGAAATCGCCACCACCCATACCAGCGCCAGCAGCAGCACCTTCCTTGGGTTCAGGTTTATCAACAACAATACACTCAGTTGTTAACACCATACCAGCAATAGAAGCAGCGTTTTGTAGAGCGGAACGAGTTACTTTCGCAGGGTCAACAATACCAGCTTCAAACATATCAACAAACTCATTATTTGCTGCATTAAAACCTGTATTGAAATCTTTCTCTTTCACGCGCTCAGAAATTACCGCACCATTCTGACCAGCATTTTCAGAAATGCGCATTAATGGAGCTAATAAAGCACGACTAACAATTAAAGCACCAGTCAACTCTTCAGCTTGTAAGTTCTCATTTGCCCAATTTTCTAGATCAGGAGCCAAATGAGCTAGAGTTGTACCACCACCAGGAACAATACCTTCTTCTACAGCAGCTTTAGTTGCGTTAATAGCATCTTCCAAGCGTAACTTACGGTCTTTCATTTCAGTTTCAGTAGCAGCACCAACTTTAACAACTGCTACACCACCAGCTAACTTAGCTAAACGCTCTTGTAACTTTTCTTTGTCGTAGGAAGAGTCACTTTCTTCCATTTGACGACGAATTTGTTCGCAACGTGCTTTAACTTCTTTTTCGTTACCTTCAGCAACGATAGTAGTGTTGTCTTTAGTAATAGTAATGCGACGTGCTTTACCAAGCATCTCTAGCTTGGTACTTTCTAATNGCTACACCACCAGCTAACTTAGCTAAACGCTCTTGTAACTTTTCTTTGTCGTAGGAAGAGTCACTTTCTTCCATTTGACGACGAATTTGTTCGCAACGTGCTTTAACTTCTTTTTCGTTACCTTCAGCAACGATAGTAGTGTTGTCTTTAGTAATAGTAATGCGACGTGCTTTACCAAGCATCTCTAGCTTGGTACTTTCTAATTTCAAACCAGCATCTTCAGTGATAACTTGACCACCAGTTAATACAGCGATGTCTTCTAACATAGCTTTCCGGCGATCGCCAAAACCAGGAGCTTTAACCGCAGCAACATTCAATACACCCCGCAGACGGTTAACAACCAAAGTTGCTAAAGCTTCTTTCTCAATATCTTCAGCTAAGATTAATAATGGTTTACCAGAACGAGCAACTTGTTCTAAAACTGGTACTAAATCTTGTACTAAAGCAATTTTCTTGTCAGTTAGCAAAATTTGAGGTTCTTCGAGAACAGCTTCCATCCGCTCCATGTCTGTTGCGAAGTAGGGAGAGATGTAACCCTTGTCGAAACGCATACCTTCAGTGATTTCTAGTTCAGTCTGCATAGACTTTCCTTCTTCTAGAGAAATCACACCTTCTTTGCCTACTTTATCCATAGCTTCAGCAATCATTTGACCTACTTCTTCATCATTACCAGCAGAAATAGAACCAACTTGAGCGATCGCCTTAGAATCTTCAATTTGACGAGCATGAGCTGCAATTTTTTCTACGAGGAAGTTAGCAGCTTTATCAACACCACGTTTAATAGCTATAGGGTTAGCACCAGCAGCAACGTTGCGTAGACCTTCTTTGACAATTGCATGAGCTAAAACAGTTGCAGTAGTTGTACCGTCACCTGCTGCGTCATTAGTTTTAGAAGCTGCTTGACGAATTAGGGAAACACCAGTATTTTCTACATGGTCTTCTAGTTCAATTTCTTTAGCAATAGTTACACCATCATTAACAATTTGAGGTGCGCCGAATTTTTTCTCTAGAACTACGTTGCGACCTTTAGGACCTAGAGTTACTGCTACAGACTCAGCGAGGATATCCATGCCTTTTTCTAAGGCGCGACGAGCATTTTCGTTGTAAATAATACGTTTAGCCATAGTTGTAATTTCTATTGATTAGTAATTGTGGATGTTTATTTTTTTGTGTTGATAATTAGTTGTTTTAGCACTTTAGCAAACATCAAATATGAAGAAAAAGTTTGCTAGTGCTATGGAACAACTTGTTTAAACCTTCCCCTTAAGGGCGAGGTATTAGTTAACAATTGCGAGGATATCTTTTTCAGCAAGTAGGACGTATTCATCGCCACCTAGTTTTATATCAGTTCCAGCATATTTAGAGTAGAGAACTTTATCTCCTACTTTAACTTCCATTTCTGCGCGGGAACCATCATCGTTACGTTTACCAGGTCCAGCTGAGACAACTTCTCCTACTTGAGGTTTTTCTTTTGCACTGTCAGGTAGAAGAATACCACCTGCTGTTTTTTCTTCAGATTCGCTGACTTTGACGAATACACGTTCCCCCAAGGGTTTAACAGTAGAAACACTCAGTGTTACGGCTGCCATTACTTTACCTCCAGATAAATTTTATTGTTGTTGACAGGCTTAAGGTGAAGCTAAGTTTTAACTTCATTTTGTTTTTTTAGCACTCTCACCATCTGAGTGCTAATTTAGCTGAATAGCTGTGGCGATCGCAACTAATTAAGCTGTACGGGTTTCCGAACTAGAGATTTGGGTATTTACCAAGAGTCATTTCAGTTATNCGGCTGCCATTACTTTACCTCCAGATAAATTTTATTGTTGTTGACAGGCTTAAGGTGAAGCTAAGTTTTAACTTCATTTTGTTTTTTTAGCACTCTCACCATCTGAGTGCTAATTTAGCTGAATAGCTGTGGCGATCGCAACTAATTAAGCTGTACGGGTTTCCGAACTAGAGATTTGGGTATTTACCAAGAGTCATTTCAGTTATCAGTGCTGACTCTGCACTAGAAGAATTTAACTTCTGACTTGGAGTAATTATCATGCAGCAAAAAGTCATCTCAGAAGACAATAAACTAGAATTATGGTAGTAGAACTGTTGATTTACTAGCAATTCCTAAGTCATGTGACATTCTCTATTCAACATTTGACTTGGGCAAGAATAACTATTATAGAAGCAAATTCAAGGTGTATCGCGACTTAATGATAGATAATTTATTTAACAAAACCGAAAAAGATCATGGGACAGAGGAACAAATGGCCCAATGCCAGGAAAATTTTCAACAGGGAAATATTGACCCAGATATTTGTCAAGAATCCCTAGGAAGTTGTGTCCAATCTCTCGGACTGAGTAAAATTCAGAGACATATTTTTATTTGTGCTGACCAAACTAAACCGAAATGTTGCTCAAAAGAGGTTGGTTTAGAAGCATGGAATTATCTCAAAAAACGTCTGAAAGAATTAAAACTTGATCAGCCTGGCATTAACATATCAGGCTCTATATTTCGCACTAAAGCTAACTGTTTACGAGTTTGTTGTCAAGGTCCAATCATGGTTATTTATCCAGAAGGAATATGGTACCACTCTGCAACTCCTCCTGTGATTGAAAGAATTATTCAAGAACACATAATCGGTTCTCAAGTAGTAGAGGAATACGTTTTTCTGACTCATCCTTTGCCAGAATAATACCCCGCCCTTAAGTGTCGGGTATAAAAAAAATTAATAGGCCCATACTAGGCTATCATGGGCAAATTACTTGCCCATTGACTCAAAAGCTCAGTTCCCAATCCCTAACTAACTGTTATCAATTCACCATAGATTTTAACTTAATTAAGTCAGTAAAATTAACCATAGTTCCTGATACTATTAATAGGGAATACTGTTGAATTATCATATATTATTATCAAAAGTAGTGGTAATTATTTTCCATCACTACAAAACTATTATCTAGCTATATCTACCTAAACTATAGGACTATTGATTGAGTATAAAATCTATAATCTATAACTATAAACTATAATAGATAGGGGATCAATTCCCTTTGAGGATTAGATACAGTCCAAGCCTTCTGGGTAAGGATAAATATCTTTAAATTTATCAGGAAAGTGGCAAAGTTGCCTTACTTCCTCACTCTGCTATGAAAGACGTGGGTTATACCCGTCTGTGAAGTTAATGTTTGCAGGAATCAAAAAAGTGAGTTCTTCATTATGAAGGAAATGAATACTACAGACCAAGGATGTTTAATGTTGGTTGATGATGACCCTAATTTAATATTATTGGTCAAGGATTATTTAGAATTTCGTGGATACCAGGTAATAACAGCAGAAAATGGCCGAGAAGCTCTAGAACTGCTAGAAGAAAAAATTCCAGACTTGATTATATGTGATGTGATGATGCCAGAAATGGATGGCTATACCCTGGTGCAGCATATCAGAGAAAATTCAGATACAGAATGGGTTCCAGTTCTATTTTTATCTGCTAAGGGTCAAAGTCAGGATCGAGTTAAGGGTCTAAATACTGGAGCTGATGTTTACATTGTCAAACCATTTGAACCAGAAGAACTTGTGGCTCAAGTAGAATCTTCTCTCAAGCAGGCTTCTCGCCTAATTAAACATCAAAATTCCGGGGTCAGCATTGGGCCAACAATTAAGGTGCGCCGAAACGTAGAATTAACTCCCACAGAGTTAAAGGTAGTCCAATTGGTAGCCAAGGGAATGGCTAATCGTGACATTGCACAAATTATGGAAGTTAGTCAAAGAACGATTGAGAGTCATGTGAGCAATATGCTTGGTAAAACGGGTCTGCATAATCGGACAGAGTTAGCTCGTTGGGCGATTGAAAGTAAGAAGGCTTAGATATAACTCCCCAGCAATTTATCAGGGTGTAAGTTTTTATCTGTGTAATTTTTTTACAACAAGGGCTGTAATTTTATACTGCCCAAAATTTTCTATATTCATAATTTTGCATACATAGCTTTTATT
>NZ_LGSU01000846.1 GCF_002260545.1 Hydrocoleum sp. CS-953
ATTTATTAATTTTCCAATTCTAAATTCAAACAATTCTACATTCTAAATTCATTTGCAGACGTACCCACTGTTAGACGTAATGTAAGGTAATCAAAGCGCGATGAATAAAGCTAAAACACTAAAAAGACGTTTAGGAAATCCTAAACCATTTTTAAGCGTGGCATGGGATACAGACGATATACCAGATCCAGTATGTATTAATCCAAATCTCAAATGGAAAGATATTAACTGGAGACGGGTTGAGAAGAATGTATTTAAGTTGCAAAAGTTAATTTACAGAGCATCCAGCCGTGGCGAAATCCGCAAGATGCGTAAATACCAAAGACTTCTGACCAAAAGTTATTACGCTAGGTTGCTAGCTGTTAGGCGCGTAACTCAAGATAACCAGGGTAAGAAAACTGCGGGTGTAGATGGTATTAAAAATCTACCTCCTATGCAGAGACTAAATCTGGTTGATTTATTAAACACGCGATACCTCAAAGCAAGCCCTACCCGTAGAGTCTGGATACCAAAACCAGGGAGGGATGAAAAGAGACCTCTTGGAATCCCTACAATGTACGACCGTGCATTACAAGCTCTGGTTAAGTTGGGTATGGAACCAGAGTGGGAGGCGAGATTTGAACCTAATAGCTATGGTTTTAGACCAGGACGGTCAACACATGATGCTATCGAAGCCATCTTTCTCAGTATCAGATGCAAACCCAAATATGTGCTTGATGCTGATATATCCAAATGTTTCGACCGAATTAACCATGATGCACTGTTGAGAAAAGTAGGGTGTTTGGCCTACAGACGCTTAATCAAACAGTGGTNGCGAGATTTGAACCTAATAGCTATGGTTTTAGACCAGGACGGTCAACACATGATGCTATCGAAGCCATCTTTCTCAGTATCAGATGCAAACCCAAATATGTGCTTGATGCTGATATATCCAAATGTTTCGACCGAATTAACCATGATGCACTGTTGAGAAAAGTAGGGTGTTTGGCCTACAGACGCTTAATCAAACAGTGGTTAAAGTCTGGAGTGTTTGACAATAAACAATTCTCAAACACTGTGGAAGGTACACCACAGGGAGGGGTGATTAGTGCCTTACTAGCAAACATCGCCTTACACGGTATGGAGGAACAATTAAACCAATTTGCCAGAACGATAGACCTCAAAAATAAAAAAGGTCATCAACAAGGCTGGCAAGACAAGGTAAACAGTCTCAACTTAGTACGCTATGCTGATGATTTCGTTATCCTACACGAAGATATTAAAGTAGTGTTACAAGCAAAAACCGTAATACAGGAATGGTTAAGCCAGGTAGGATTAGAACTAAAACCAGAAAAAACCAAAATTGCTCATACCCTAGAGGAATACAAAGGTAACGAACCTGGATTCGACTTTCTAGGATTTAACGTTAGGCAATACGAGGTTAAGTCAACTAAACAAGGATTTAAGACGCTGATTAAACCATCTTCCAAGAGTATAAAAACTCATTATCGGAAATTGGCGGATGTATGTGATTCACACAAAACTGCCCCTGTTAAGGCTTTAATAGCCAAACTAAATCCGGTAATTAGAGGATGGTCTAACTACTTCTCAGTCGTAGTCAGTAAAGAGGTGTTCAGTGAAATAGACAACCTCCTATGGAAAAGACTATGGAGATGGGCAAATAGAAGGCATCCCAATAAGCCCTCCCAATGGGTAAAGAAAAAGTATTTCCCCAAAGTTAAGAAAACCAGGAATTGGGTACTTAACGACGGCGAATATATACTAAACCTACACTCAGATATTCCTATTGTAAGGCATATCAAAGTGAAGGGTAATAAATCCCCTTATGACGGCAATTGGACTTATTGGAGTAATAGAATCGGCAAATACCCAGGCGTAAGGAAAGAAGTCACGACGCTGTTAAAACGTCAAAAGAATAAATGCGCATTTTGTGGGTTAACCTTTAGTCCAACTGACCTTATGGAAGTAGACCATATAAAACCAAGGTCTAAAGGAGGTGACAACACAATTAAGAATAAACAATTGTTGCACCGACATTGCCACGACACGAAAACTGTGAAAGACAAAAAGACATATCCAAAATTTAGACCCCAGGATTTACCTGATAACTATATATGGATTGACGATATGTTAACTCTGAAACAGGATGTGCCCATGAAAAGGGACGTTTAAGAGAGGAGCCGTGTGAGGTGAAAGTCTCACGCACGGTTCTGAAGACGAGTCGGGTAGGGTAACTTACCTGGCTTAGTTTAACGACTCTGATGCAATAAAGGTTTATCAGCAAAATTTTTTGACTGGATATGTCAATAATGATGAAAAATATTTGGGAGATATTACTAAAATTTCTGAGTTACCTTGGCAAGTAAATCTGATAGTTGGTGGGGTTCCTTGTCAACCTTGGTCTTTTGCTGGAAAGTTAAGGGGTTTTGATGATTCTAGAGGAAAACTTTGGTTTGATACGATGAGGGTTGTGGAGAAAAATCAACCTGAAGCTTTTATTTTTGAAAATGTTAGAGGGTTAATTAGTCCGACTAATCAAAGGTCGTTTGAATTAATTATTCAGAAGTTTGAAAATATTGGTTATCGTGTTTATTACAAGTTACTTAATTCTGCTGATTTTGGGTTGCCTCAAAATAGAGAACGAGTTTTTATTGTGGGGATTAGGAAAGATTTAGATATAGATAATTTCTCTTTTCCCGAACCATTAAGTTTTCAAACTAAACTTTTTGAAATTCTTGATGGTCTCCAGGGTAATTTTGATATTCAAAAGGCAAAATTATCACCAGATATTTTGTTTAATGGTACTGTTCCAGTATCTAGAAATAAATTTCAGAAAAATGATGAGTTGAATGATTTTTTTGTTTTTTGTGATACGAGAAATGGTCATACAACTATTCATTCTTGGGATCTGATAGAGACAACTAAAAGGGAAAAGTTAATTTGTGGAACTATTCTCAAAAATAGACGGAAAAAAAAGTACGGAACTAAAGACGGTAATCCTTTATCTTTTGCAGATTTATCTGAGTTAATAGATAATTTACAAATTCAAGAGTTGAAGAATTTAGTGGTTTTCGGATGGATTTTTTAAATCTGTNAAAATAGACGGAAAAAAAAGTACGGAACTAAAGACGGTAATCCTTTATCTTTTGCAGATTTATCTGAGTTAATAGATAATTTACAAATTCAAGAGTTGAAGAATTTAGTGGAGAAGAAAATTATTCGTCATATTGCGGAACAGGGTTATGAATTTGTCAATTCTAAAAATTCATCAGGAATTAATGGTATATATAGAATATTTTTACCTCATTCTGAGATTGTGCCGACCTTAACTGCTACAGGTACAAAAGATTGTATAGCTACGGTTTCTATTAATGGGGAAACTCCAGAGGAGTATAAGTCTTTATTTATCAAGGAGATTTATCAGAAGAAAAAGTATAGGTATATAACTGCAAAAGACTGTGCTAAGTTACAAGGTTTTCCTAGTTGGTTTAGACCGCATAGTAAGGAGAATATTGCTAAGAAACAATTCGGCAATGCTGTATCTATTCCAGTTGTTTATTATTTAGCTAAGTCTTTAATTAGGTCACTTGGTTTTCTTCATTAGATTCAACCTCAAATTAGATTTTTTTTTGATACTTACAAGCTCAAATTTTGCCAGTATCTAGAAGAAGCAATTCTGGCAAAGAAAAACCGGAATTAGAAAAGACTTCAGAATAATTTTTGGCGCAGAAAATTTTCATGCAAAAGTAGCCATTCCATCTATATATATACATATTATTNTATCTAGAAGAAGCAATTCTGGCAAAGAAAAACCGGAATTAGAAAAGACTTCAGAATAATTTTTGGCGCAGAAAATTTTCATGCAAAAGTAGCCATTCCATCTATATATATACATATTATTTATGAAGTTGGGGGAGAAAAATTGCTATACAAAATATTATAGATAGAGGCGATCGCTCACCTACTCTCAAAAAATAATTTTCAGGAAGTTCGGCACTGCCACAAATATCAGAATTATTTGCACAACAATGTGTAATGTTAGCTGAAAAATCAAAGAAGCTAACACCGACATACTATATAGATAGATATGCAGAAAAATCCAGTTCAGCTAAAAAATCAGAGTTAAAGCTAACCAAACTCTTGAGGTTTATCTTCCTCCAGTTCTACATCTAGGAAAAACTTACGAATAATTTCAACATCAGGCTCTGTCTCAATCCACAGACGAGCGCCACCTGCTTGACTTCTGTTAGGTTTATGAGGTCGGTAGACGATTTTGCAATTTCCTAGAATTTCTACTTCGTGGCAACGGTCATTTCTATCTCCTTGTTTGACAGAAATAGCTGGAAAAGATGTGCCGTGGTCTCGGTTATGGTCAATTTCTCTTCGCAGTACATGGATAAAAGTATTGCCTGTACGAAATCTTTTATTCCAAGTTCCTTCAGGACCTCGACGACCAGGGGTAATTTCTGGCATTCCCCAAGCATTTAAAGGAATTACCCATAACCGTTTGACTTTTTCTGCTCCTTTAAGACGACCTTGCCTGAGAAGCAACCTGAGTCTAGCGGTAGAAATATTTAAAAGAAAAGCAGCTTCTGTTGTACCAACTTTATCTGGTTTAGTTTCAGTGTTTGTATCTTTCATAAACTGTTTCGGAACATATAAGGGATAAACGGGATAACCAAATACCCATCAAACCACAAAGGATTTAATTTGGCAATATTTGATTTTCCAGTATTGACTTTAATAGTAATCTTAGTAAGAAATTTTACAATCACCCAAAATCTCAATTTAAGATAATAGCTATACTGTTTCGGAGCATATTAAGGATAAACTTGGATAATTATTTACCATGAAACCATAGAGGATTTAATTTGGTAAATTATTTTTAATTTTCCAATATAGATTTATATAGGAAGAGATTAGATGTCAAGGGAAAAGTTAATTGTAGACCCTGGTTTTGTGCATCACCGAAAGATACTAACAATTTTACAAGAACAAGGTTTGAGAATTATTAATCAACAAAT
>NZ_LGSU01000847.1 GCF_002260545.1 Hydrocoleum sp. CS-953
CTTTTTTTGAGGATTAAATTTAACATAATCGTTTATTTTCTAAATAATTTATGAGTTAATTATAGAGATTGTCTGTCAAAAGTCAATCCCCTTTTTTTATGTGTTCTAAATAACATTTATCTAGTCTTACTTAAGGATGGACTTTGATAAATTTCTTCGAGTTGATAGTTTTTTATATCTTTAGGACTACCATCAAAAAGAATTGTCCCTTTACCCAGTCCAATAATCCGGTCAGCATATTCTAAAGCTAAATCAACTTGGTGTAGACTAACTAAGGCTCCAATTCCATCTTCTTGACAAATTTTTCGTAAATTGGATAATACTTGATGAGAACTAGCAGGATCTAAACTAGCGATCGGTTCATCAGCTAAGAGAAATTTAGGTTGTTGGGCCAAAGCACGAGCAATTCCTACTCGTTGTTGTTGTCCCCCACTTAAAGCTTTTACAGGTGTTAAAGCTTTGTCTAATAAGCCTACTCTTTCTAAACAATTTAAAGCAATATATTGATCTGTTTTAGGAAGAGGAAATAAACTTCTAAGGGTAGAATGATAAGCTAAACGACCTACTAAGACATTTTTGAGAGCAGTTTGTCTAGGAATTAATTGATGTTGTTGAAAAATCATTCCTGTTCTTTGACGATGTTTCTGTAATATTTTAGGGTTATGTAAATTACCTAATCCTTCACAAATTACTTCTCCACTGGTAGGAGAAGTAAGAAAGTTTATACAGCGTAAAAGGGTAGATTTTCCAGCTCCAGAAGACCCTAAAATTACTGTGAATTCCCCTTGAGTAAATTCAACAGAAATGTTATTTAAAGCTACTGTTCCATCTCGGTAAGTTAACCCGAGATTATTCAGATAAATCATAATGTTTGATTGGTTAAATGATTAATTAAAAAGCGGTCAGCGCTCAGCAAGCCTCCTACGGAGGAGCTTCACTAACAGCAGTCAGCAGTAAACGTTTATAAGGGAATTTCAACCCCTAGCTATAAAAGCTGTTAACGTACTTCCTCCCCAGGAGGCTTGCTGTTTGCAGAGCATTCCGTCAGGAAATGCTAAAAGCTAATAGCTAGTTAATTTTTCCTAGAGCTTACTTTTATTCTCAATATTTAGTCAAGTATTTTTTGTGAAATTATTGTCTAAATATCCGCAAGTATATATATTTATATATTGAAAAAGTTCAGGCAAGCTATAACCTGCAAAAATTGACCAAAAAATAAGTTTTCAAGCCTCCCTTTGGATAGAAGATGAAAACTGGTCCGAGGATGGCTTTAACTAGAGGTACTGATAACTAAAATGACATGAATGAAGTTAAAATTCAAAAGCAATATGATCGACTTGCTGATATTTACGATTTACGCTGGCGTAATTATATAATTAATACTCTTACCTTTCTGAATAATTGGGAGCAAATTGAGCCACAAGCAAGCATTTTAGATGTTGCTTGTGGTACTGGCGAATTTGAAAGACTTTTACTCAACAAAAATCCGACGCAAAAAATTATAGGAGTTGATATATCCGAAAAGATGTTAGATTTAGCTAGGAAAAAATATCAGGCTTATTCTAATGTCGAGTTTCAAAAAGCTTCAGTTCATTCACTACCTTTTGAAAGTCATTCTTTTGATGTAGTTGTATGTGCTAATTCTTTTCATTTTTTTGATAAACCTCAAGTAGCATTAAGAGAAATGAAACGGGTGCTTAAACCTGATGGTAAAGTAATAATTCTTGATTGGAATAAAGATTATTTTGTCTGTAGAATTTGCGACTGGTTCTTACAAATTTTCGATCCTATTCATCAACAATTTTATACTCAAGCAGAATTACATCAGTTATTAGTCTCTACCAAGTTTAAACTAGATGGTTCAACTAAATTTCGTTTAGGAGTTATTTGGGGAATGATGGTTGTTAGAGCTATTCCGACTCAGCGGGAATTTGCAAATAAACAAAGTTGCTGCTGTTGGTAAACCTTATCAAAAAACTTTTCCCTTGCGCTTTGACTCCGATAGTGGGAATGAAGCGATCTCCTGTAAAAACGGTTGTTCGCCCCTACCACTAAAATATTAAAATTTAAATATAATTGCTATAGATAGATATGTAGTGTTAGTTTTGTAGTGAGGAAAATTTAAGTGCAGGTTGAACAAGTTCTTGAGAGATTAAAGTTAGATTTACCAACTTTATTTGAGAAAGATATTTCCTACGATATATATACTAAAGATATTTTTTTTAAAGATCCAGTAAATACCTTTAAGTGGAAGTTTAATTATCGGATTATTTTTTGGACTTTGCGCTTTCATGGTCGGCTATTTTTTACAGAACTCTATTTTGATTTACATGATGTTCAGCAAACAGCAAAAGATATAATTTTAGCAAATTGGACTGTGCGTGGTGTGTTAAGAGTTCCTTGGAAAGCTAAGATTTTTTTTAATGGTTATTCTACTTATAAGTTTAATCAAGATGGGTTGATTTATGAACATATTGATACTTGGGATAGGAAACCAAGTGAAATATTAAAGCAGTTTTTTTTAAAAGGACTGTAGCACAGCCATCTTGGCTGTAAGAAAAACAGGAAAGATGCCTGTGTTACCGCAGCGCGGGTATCTTGAACAGGCAAGATGCCTGTGCTACCTAATTGGAGCAATTTCAGCCATATCTAATATGTTGGGAATTAAGTCTTCTCGCTTGATTGCCATTAGATGAACTCCTTGACAAATTTTGCTTGCCATTGTAACTTGTTCAGCAGCAATTTTTATTCCTTCTTGTAAAGGTTTTTCTGCATTTGCCAAACGATTAATAATATGTTCTGGTATATCAACTCCTGGCACATACTTATTCAGAAATGCAGCATTTTTAGCAGATTTTAGTAAAAATATTCCTGCTAAAATTGGCTTCTTACTATCAAGTCCAATTTGACTCATAAATTTTTCTAGTTTTTCAAAGTCAGAAATTAATTGACTTTGAAAAAATTGAGACCCTGCTAATAATTTACGTTCAAATCGTTTTTGTAATCCTGACCAACTAGGGGACTGAGGGTCTACCGCAGCACCTACAAATAAATCTGTTGGTCCATCTGGTAAAGCTTTCTCATTCCAGTCCATACCTTGATTTAACTTAGCAATCATTTTTAATAGACGTACAGACTCCATATCAAATACACTTCTGGCATCTTTATGGTCTCCTGCTTTTACAGGGTCTCCAGTCAAGGCTAAAATATTGTTAATTCCTAATGCTGAAGCTCCCATTAGGTCAGCTTGTAAAGCTATACGGTTGCGATCGCGACAAGCTACTTGAAATATTGGCTCTAGGCCATGCTTTTTTAAGATGATAGAAGCTGCCAATGAGGACATTCTTAATACGGCACGACTACCATCAGTAATATTAACTGCATGAACTCTACCTTTGAGAGTTTCAGCCATTTTAATCATGTGAGTAGGGTCAGTTCCTTTCGGTGGTGCTACTTCAGCAGTGATTAAAAATTCTCCAGATTTTACGGCATTACGAAATTGATTCATCTATTATTGTTTCTTTAGCTGTGCTTAAATTTTCAATTGTTGTCTTAGTTTTCTCTTGGCTATTTGTGCAATAGATTAAATATGGTTATGGTTGCTGTTAGCTATGAATAAATATCCTTGATTACTAACTATATATTTACTTTGCTTAATGGCATAATTTTCAGAATTAATTATTTCATCTTATCCAGTGTTAGGTATTAGTTATTAAGTCTAATAATTTTTAGAGGAATTCTCATCTTCAATCAACTACTATATTTTTTTAAGTTTCCTATTCTCTGCTAAATTGACACAGAATAACCCAAAGCTTTTTTAACTTTTTCTAGAGTTTGATTAGCGATGGCTCCTGCTTTTTGCCTTCCTTCAGCTAAAACAGATTCCAGATAACCTTTATCATCCATTACTTCTTTATATTTTGTTTGAATTGGAGTTAAAGCCTCAATAGTTGTCTCAGTTAATAAAGGTTTAAATTTACCCCATCCCATATCTTGACATTCTGTTATTACCTCTTCTTTTGTTTTACCTGAAAATAATTCATAAAGAGTCAATAAATTATTACATTCAGGTCGTTCAGGATTATCAAATTCCAAACCTTTAACCGGATCTGTTTTGCAACGTTTAATTTTTTTAGTAATTACATCTGGTGGATCTAATAGATTAATTCTACTCAATTCTGAAGGGTCAGACTTAGACATTTTGCTAGTACCATCTGTCAAACTCATTACCCGCGCACCTTCTTTTCTAATCAAAGGATCTGGTAATTTTAAGATAGTTTCTCCCTGACCAAATTGATGATTAAATCTAACTGCTATATCGCGGGTAAGTTCTAAATGTTGTTTTTGGTCTTCTCCCACAGGAACTTTATCTGCATTATAAAGTAGGATATCCGCAGCCATCAAAACTGGATAATCTAATAAACCTGCACCTACATTTTCTCCCTGTTTAATTGCTTTTTCCTTAAATTGAATCATATCTGTCAACCAATTCAAGGGAGTAATACAGTTAAGAAACCATGTCAATTCACTATGAGCAGGAATGTGAGATTGCACAAATATAGTAGAATAATTCAGGTCTATTCCGCAGGCCAAATATAAAGCAGCAATAGTATAGGTATCTGTAGCTAGTGTAGCCGGATTATGAGGTACTGTAATGGCGTGTAAATCTACTACACAGAAAAAATTGTCGTATTCTTTTTGTCCTTCTACCCAATTACGAATTGCGCCTAAATAGTTACCAATATGAAGGTTTCCAGTTGGTTGAACTCCAGAGAGTACGCGCTGTTTACCCATTATTTCTCTAACTTTAGTTGTTCAAAATTAATTAATACTTAAGAATAACATATTGAGTGTCTGGTTAAATATCCTCATCCTCTGGACGGAAGTAAAAAATCAAAAGCCAAAAGTCTTTTCAGTTATTATTAGTCCAGTAGGGTGCATTAGATTGAATTCAAAAGTCAAAAGTCATGCATTCAAAAGTAAGAATTTTCAAGTTAAAATCTATTGCACAGTTTTAGCTGTGT
>NZ_LGSU01000848.1 GCF_002260545.1 Hydrocoleum sp. CS-953
AAACTATATAGATAGTGTTTTGTGGCATTAGTTTCAATAAAAAATTAGTCCCACGAGGAAAAAATAGTTCCAAATCTCTACTACTGATGCACAGAGTAGATTTGAAGTATTTTCCCAAAAACATAAAAGCAGAAAATTAGTGAGTTTTGAACTCAAAAATAGGACTTCTATGAAGCAACTTACGATCGCCGAACGCTATCTATTACTTGCACATATTTTATCAACAGTTTTTGGCCTAGCAGGTCTGTTAATAGTTCTACCGAATCCTGAAATTATTGTCAGCTTGCCTCCTATAGGACAAACTGCCTTCCAATGGAGCATGGCAGGAGGAGGAGCAACTTACATTATCTTTGGAGCATTAGCAGTTGCCCTGTATGGAATTAGGAATTTAGGAATAGGTACAACTTTGGCCTTTATGCTGCCTTCTGTATTTCTATCTTTGAGTAGCGAACTATTAGGCACTAGCACAGGATTTCCTTTTGGGGATTATGCTTATCTCAGTGGATTAGGATACAAAATTGCAGGTCTCGTACCATTTACAATTCCCTTATCTTGGTTTTATATGGGATTTGTTTGTTATTTACTAGCTCGTTGTGGTTTACAGGTCAATAGTTCTAGTTCCTGGATACGCCATGTAGGAGCGATCGCCACAGGAGCAATACTTCTAACGGCTTGGGATCTAGTCCTTGACCCGGCAATGAGTCAGGCACCATTTCCATTTTGGGTATTTGAAGATGAAGGGTCTTTTTTTGGAATGCCTTACCGTAATTTAGTGGGGTGGGTAGGTACAGGTGCAATATATATGACTGTAGCTGCTTTGTTTTGGGGTAAAAAAACTATTTTATTGTCCCGTCAACAATTAAATCTGCCACTAATAACTTATTTAGTTAATTTTGCTTTTGGGGCAACAATTACTATCGTTGCACTGGATAGTAGATTCTTATTACCTACTGGTTTGAGTGTAGTGCTGGGGGTATTTCCAGCTATTATTCTATGGTGGATATCTGAAGCTAATAGATTAAGGCAGATGGATATATCTGTAGAAAATGTTGTGACTGGCAATAGGGAAAAACCACCTGAAAAACAGGTAAATATGGCTATGAAATAGGACTTACTGAAAAAGTATGATGTGTGAGAATAGGAAATGGGGAATAGACAATGAGTAATATTTTTACTCTTAATTTTCCTACATTTTTCTCTCACCTAACCAGGAAAAATTCTAGGTAAAATCTGGAATTAACAATGTATAATTGATAATGGATGATTAGAGCTTGCCGATCAACTCTCAAAGCATGGATAGATAAAGACAAGTGCTTTCTTTTTAGTCCAAAAAAACTCAAAAAGTAAGTATTTTAGGCAGACAAGATTAGAAAAATCAAGAGACAATTCTTCCTTCTACCTATTCTATGATTCTCCTAACTACTACCCTTACCAAAAAACTTTTTCAGCAAACCCTAATTATGCTCAAAAATAATTATCCATTATCCATTGTTCATTATCAATTGTTAAATAGGTCATTATCCATTAATGAATGATTTTTTGAGAGTTTTTCAAACTTTGACTGCACTTCAAACTTTGATATTTATTCCTAACAGTATATCCTGTACTTTAAACTCACTACTTCTAATAATGAGTTGATAGACTCTTGGCTTTGTCTGAAAGATAATATAAAGTCTAAAATACTTCTCTATAAATAAATTCCAAAATCATGCCTGAAGTCTTTTTTTTTGTCATGCTAATGTTGCAGCTACCAGCAACAGCTATCTTACTATCACGTCTTATTAAAGGTCCGACTAGACAACCGCCATTAAAATCTGAGGAGCCTACACTAGAATTATTAGGTAAGGTGACAGTTGTGGTACCGACTCTTAATGAAGCAGAGCGTATTACTCCCTGTTTAGTTGGTTTGAGTCGGCAAAGTTATGAAGTTCGGGAAATAATTGTAGTTGATAGTAACTCGACAGATGATACTCAATATTTAGTTAAGAAGCAAGCAAAAAAAGACCCAAGGTTTCGTTTAATTACGGACGATCCTTTGCCCCCTGGGTGGGTAGGTCGTCCTTGGGCGTTGCATACAGGGTTTTTGGCAAGTTCTCCAAAGAGTGAATGGTTTTTGGGAGTCGATGCGGATACTCAACCAGATCCAGGGTTAGTAGCTAGTTTGGTAAAAAAGGCTGAGACTGAAGGCTATGATTTGATTTCTCTGTCGCCACGGTTTATCCTGAAGTATCCAGGAGAACTGTGGCTACAACCTGCTTTATTAATAACTTTAGTCTATAGGTTTGGACCGACGGGTACGGGGGCGCAAACACCGGAACGAGTTATGGCGAATGGTCAGTGTTTTTTGTGTCGCCGTTCGGTTTTGTCAAAGATGGAGGGTTATGTTAGTGCGAAGGGTTCTTTTTGTGATGATGTGACTCTGGCTAGGAATATTGCTGCTGAGGGGTTTAAGGTAGGGTTTCTGGATGGAGCGCAGGTTTTGCAAGTGAGAATGTATGAGGGAATGGTGGAAACTTGGCAGGAGTGGGGGCGATCGCTTGACTTGAAGGATGCTTCTCCTAGGGTTCAAGTTTGGAGCGATCTTTGGTTATTATTGGCGACTCAGGGTTTACCTTTATTGGTGGTATTGGGTTATTTGTTGTTTGGTTTGCCTATTTCTATTTCTTTGTCTGCCAAATTTTTGTTATTTGGTTTGAATTTATTTTTACTATTAATTAGGTTTGCTTTGTTATTAGGTATTGCTCCTTCCTATGACTTTAGTAAAGCTCAAGGTAGTTGGTTATTTTTATTATCTCCTTTAGCAGATCCTTTGGCAGTTTTACGAATATTTTTATCTGCTATGAAGACTCCGACAAAATGGCGTGGTAGAGTTTATGGAGAAAATTAGGTTGTTCAAAGGAGTCAGGAGTTAGGAGTCAGAATGAATAGCCTAATCAAAAGGAGTCAGGAGTCAGGAGTCAGAATGAATAACCTAATCAAAAGGAGTCAGGAGTCAGGAGTCAGGAGTCAGAATGAATAACCTAAATCTTATTTATTCAAGTTAAACTTTTTATCAAAGAGAAATCTCTAACTAAAGTCTTTTAATAACCAAAATTATTTCATATATAGCAATATGAAATGATGTTTCATTAATGGATAATTACCATAGCTAAGTCATTGCGACTTACACTCGTGGAAGAAAGCAATATCCTAAGCCACTGAGATTGCTTCCTTTCGTCGCAATGACGACTTTTAAATCGGATTCTATATTATTAGAAAGAAGAGGATTAAATAAAAGGAAAATAAATTCATTGTTTCTCTTGAAATAGAAGGCTTTATACCTTAATTATTCGGTAAAAAACCTGTAGGGGTTTAGTTTCAAAATCCCATATTCCCTTGGGTTCGGAGACCAAGCCCCTACAATAAAATTTTACAACCTAATTTAAGATTGCTATAATTAGCTAATCCAAACTAAACCTGTTGAAAAATACCAATTTAATACCTTTTATAGAGTAGTTTATTAGTAAAAAAAATCATGTCAACTGTAAGTTTAATCCGAGCTAATTCTTATAAAATTAACGAATTAGAAAAATCAATAGAGAATCTTTTAGAAGCATTAGGTGGAATTAATTCTTTTGTCAAAGCAGGCGATCGTGTTCTACTTAAACCAAATTTGCTCACAGGTTCTCGCCCCACAAAAGAATGTGTAACTAGACGAGAAATAGTTTATTGTGTAGCTAAAATGGTAAAAGAAGCGGGGGGTAAACCTTTTTTAGGTGATAGTCCTGCTTTTGGTAGTGCTATGGGTGTGGCAAAAGCAAATGGTTATTTATCATTGCTTAAAGAGTTGGATTTACCAATAGTTGAATTTCATGGNTCCGAGCTAATTCTTATAAAATTAACGAATTAGAAAAATCAATAGAGAATCTTTTAGAAGCATTAGGTGGAATTAATTCTTTTGTCAAAGCAGGCGATCGTGTTCTACTTAAACCAAATTTGCTCACAGGTTCTCGCCCCACAAAAGAATGTGTAACTAGACGAGAAATAGTTTATTGTGTAGCTAAAATGGTAAAAGAAGCGGGTGGTAAACCTTTTTTAGGTGATAGTCCTGCTTTTGGTAGTGCTATGGGTGTGGCAAAAGCAAATGGTTATTTATCATTGCTTAAAGAGTTGGATTTACCAATAGTTGAATTTCATGGAAAACGTTACGACATAGTTAGTCAAGAATTTAATCATTTACTATTAAGTAAAGAAGCAATGGCGGCAGATGTAATAATTAATTTGCCTAAGCTTAAATCTCATGTTCAACTAACTATGACAATGGGAGTTAAAAACTTATTTGGTTGTGTGCCAGGAAAAATGAAAGCTTGGTGGCATTTAGAGGCAGGTAAAGATGCTAATCGTTTTGGGAAAATGTTAGTAGAAACTGCAAAAGCAATTAATCCAAATTTAACTATTATTGATAGTATTATCGGGCATGAAGGTAATGGTCCTATTGGTGGAGAACCTAAAAATTTAGGTATTTTGGGAGCGTCTACAGATGTATTTAGTCTTGACCGAACTTTTGTAGAAATTTTAAAGGTTAATCCGACAGAAATTCCAACAGTAGCAGTTGCTGAGGAAATGGGATTTTGTTCTGATTTAAAGATGGTAAATTTTCCTTTATTAAAACCTGCTGAAGTGGAGGTAGAAAATTGGCAGTTACCTACAACGAAGAAACCTATTGATTTTGGTGTTCCACGGATAATTAGGTCTACTTTTAAACATTTATTTGTTAAGTTTATTCGAGAACCAATGAATATTTAATGTTAGGAAGATATAGCTAGTCTTCTGTAGGGGTTTGGTTTCCAAACCCCCAATTTTTATCAGCAGTGAAATTTGAATTTATGGAGGAATTAAAACTTTCATACTCAGTTTGGTTAGGAAATACCAGGGAATATTTAATAGGAAGAGATAAACTGAAAATATAGCTAGTCTTCTGTAGTGGTTTGGAGACCAAACCCTTATTTTTATCGGTGGTGAAATTTGAATTTATGAGGGTATTGA
>NZ_LGSU01000849.1 GCF_002260545.1 Hydrocoleum sp. CS-953
CAATAGTGCCTGTTCCCGGAGCACAGCGCTATAAAACCCACCCCTGCAGATGGTGTATAACTTGATATTTTGCCTAAGTCCTGAATCTAAAAAGTGCTGTAGGTAAAAGTTATAGATTTCTAGGCGTTGCTGAATAAAAGTATGATTTTACCGAATAATTAAGGTTTAAAGCCTCTCATGATCAAGGAGAAACAATGAATTTATTTTCCTTTTCTTCAATCCAATCCGTTTTAGGGAGAGGTAATTATCAATTATCAATTATTGAATTTGTCATTATCCAGCCGTTAGCTATTTCCTGTTAATCAGCCACACAAGAATAAGTCGTTTAAATGCACAATAGCTTATAAAACTAAACAAGAGGAAAACTTAATACTCAAAGTTTATAAATTAGAACTTATTGAATTGTCCACAAACTGCCTCAGTTTCTGTAATTTTGATAATTTCAGAAAGCTTTGAGGTTTAGACTGATAATATAATTAAGTACCTGTGCAAAATTAATTTAACCTTTTTAGGAGAAAAAAATTGCCCACTCTTGGTGTCAACATCGACCACGTTGCCACAATTAGACAAGCGCGACAAACTGTAGAACCTGACCCAGTAGCAGCAGCAGTTTTAGCTGAACTAGCTGGTGCTGATGGTATTACTGTCCATCTGCGGGAAGACCGTCGCCATATTCAAGAACGAGATGTCCGTATTCTCCGACAAACCGTGCGGACTCATTTGAATCTAGAAATGGCCCCTACTGAGGAAATGGTGGCGATCGCTTTGGAAATTAAACCGGACTATATTACTCTTGTACCAGAACGCCGGGAAGAAGTCACTACTGAAGGGGGTTTGGATGTGGCAGGAAATCTTCCCCGGATGAGGGAAGTTGTAGCCCAATTACAAGGAGCGGGTATTCCTGTAAGTATGTTTATTGATGCAGAAAAAGCTCAGATAGAAGCTTCTGCCGAAATTAAGGCCAAGTTTATTGAACTCCATACGGGATGTTATGCTGAAGCTGAGGATGAGGCCACACGCCACAAAGAATTGACTGTTTTGGCAGATGGGTGCAAAATAGCGATCGCTGCTGGTCTTCGGGTCAATGCTGGACATGGCCTCACTTATTGGAATGTTTATCCAGTTGCTTGTCTAGAAGGTATGGAAGAANTTCTGCCGAAATTAAGGCCAAGTTTATTGAACTCCATACGGGATGTTATGCTGAAGCTGAGGATGAGGCCACACGCCACAAAGAATTGACTGTTTTGGCAGATGGGTGCAAAATAGCGATCGCTGCTGGTCTTCGGGTCAATGCTGGACATGGCCTCACTTATTGGAATGTTTATCCAGTTGCTTGTCTAGAAGGTATGGAAGAACTCAACATTGGTCATACAATTATTTCTAGGGCGGTACTCGTGGGTATGGAACGAGCTGTCCGTGAAATGAAACTGGCCATAAATGGTCAGTTCTAATTACTAACTTTATTGATGGAAATGCAAACTTACTATTACGTCTTAGCTAGTCAAAAATTTTTAATGGAGGAAGAACCCCTAGAAGAAGTCTTGAGGGAGCGCACCAGAGATTATCACGAGAAGGAAAAGGAAATAGATTTCTGGTTAGTTTCTCCACCTGCTTTTTTAGAAGCTCCTGAACTGGTTAGCATCAAAGAAAAATGTCCTCAACCTGCAGCAGCGATTATTTCTACTAATCCTCAATTTATTACTTGGTTGAAATTACGCTTAGAGTCTGTAATTACAGGAGAATTTCAAGCACCTTCAGACACTATTCCTGAAAATTTAGTTTCTCTAGCACCTGCTTCTACAAAAGATTCTTAATTAGGGGTGGCTGAAAAAAGTAGAATGTGGGGAAGGGTCGGGAGATTGAGTCTTGTCTAATAATTTATACCAGCATCCATAAGTTTTAGCGACTGAAAAGTTCCAGGTTTTCGGTTCCTAGAACTGCAAAAGGTTAATGTTAGGACTGACTCAGAAACCGGGTTTATGAACGAAATTTCGTGGTGTTAACAAAAATATTAGGGCAGTAAACCCGGTTTCTTGATTGGGACAGCGTAAGTGCTGAATGTTGTAGGTTGACTATTGCAGAAAAATCAACAGGCAACTCTTCTGACCAGACAGTTCAGTTCATGGTACTTAAACATTTTGTGGTTGAAAAAAAAGAAACTTCAGTATTTAAGCTTCCTACTTCTATAGGAAATACTAATAACTGATAACTGATAACTGATAACTGATAACTGAAATGACTAATACTCAACTGCAACTGAATAAACCTTGGTTGGGGAGGCTAAAAACTTTGATGGCCTCAACTTTTTTATTATTGTCATTTTTGACAATTGAGGAAAAATATGCTATAGCAATTGAAGATTGTCAATCTCCTGGCAGTGATGAATACTTATTAGTCATAATTACAGAAACACCTGGAAATCAAGAGATAGTTCGTCGCAGTCTGCCACCAGATATTACAATAGATGTCTGTCGCTACATTGACCAGACTGTTAGTAGTATCCGAGGTTTTGATGACCAAGATGTGGCGAGTGATTGGGCAAGATATATTCAAGATATCGTGGGGTTGCGTGCCTATGTAGTTAGACCGAGTGAGGAGACAGAACCTGATGGACCTTTACCAGCTCCTCCAGAAATAGGTTTTAATCCTCAACCTTTAGGTAGTGGTTATGCTGTTTTAGTAGATTATAATAATCAACCAGAAATCGCTTTACAGTTGGAAAGAAGTTTAGGGCGTAATGTCGGTTTAGCTGCTTATGGGCAAAAACCTTTTTTATTAGTAACCTATACAAGAGGACGTAAAACTGCTACAAATAGTATGTTCAACTTAAGCGATCGTGGATTTTTAGCTTTTGTTGTAGATAGTAGTAGGGTGACATTAATTAGTCCTAGAGTTAAATTAGAAAATAGGGACTAGGGTTTAATAATTAATAATTAATTATTAATAATTTTGAGCATAAATAGCTGAAAAATAGATACTTTTTCCAGACCTAAAAAGGAACTTACCTTGATCTGTAAATGCTTTGATATTTAATCAGCAGAGCAATAATTAATGAATAAAAGTGAGATATAGCATATTTTCGATAAAATTAATTAAGTATAAGCAAAACTCGCAACCCAAGATACAGNTCTGTAAATGCTTTGATATTTAATCAGCAGAGCAATAATTAATGAATAAAAGTGAGATATAGCATATTTTCGATAAAATTAATTAAGTATAAGCAAAACTCGCAACCCAAGATACAGCTACTCCTAGACAAAAACCTACTATTACCTGTACAGGAGTATGACCTAACAACTCTTTGAGACGATCTTGATTAAGATGATGGTCTTCCTGGAATAATTCATCTATAATCTGATTAAGAATTCGAGCTTGTAATCCTGCTGCTTGACGAACTCCTGCTGCATCATACATCACAATAATCGCAAAAACTAAAGCTAGGGCAAACTCTGGACTACCCCAACCTTTTGTCTGACCTACTCCTACTGCCAATGCTGCTACAAATGCAGAATGGGCACTAGGCATTCCCCCACTTGTGAATAAAGCTTGTAAATTAACCTTGTGATGTTGAACTAACTCTACCACTATCTTGAAAAATTGAGCCATGNGCATCATACATCACAATAATCGCAAAAACTAAAGCTAGGGCAAACTCTGGACTACCCCAACCTTTTGTCTGACCTACTCCTACTGCCAATGCTGCTACAAATGCAGAATGGGCACTAGGCATTCCCCCACTTGTGAATAAAGCTTGTAAATTAACCTTGTGATGTTGAACTAACTCTACCACTATCTTGAAAAATTGAGCCATGAGACAAGCTAGGAGAGCAACCCATAGAACATGGTTATCCATTATTTCACCAATATTCTCCATGTTATCCCCCTAGTTAGTGCGGCTGATAATAAAATCTGCTAAAGCTATTAGTGGCAATGCCTTTTCTCCAAAAACTTCTAACTCTGCCTTGGCATTCTGAACAAGTATTTGAGCTTGACACCGAGATTTTTCTAATCCCCAAATTGCTGGATAGGTTGCCTTTTGAGCCTCAAGATCCTTTCCTGCTGTTTTCCCTAGTTCTTCTGTTGTAGCAGTAATATCGAGAATATCATCAACTATTTGAAAAGCCAAACCAATATTTTGAGCATATCGGGAAAGTTTCTGTAAATTAATTTCCGAAGCACTGGCAAGTATAGCACCACATACTACACTAGCTTCTAAAAGAGCGCCTGTTTTATGAGTATGGATAAAATGTAGGGTTTTTTCAGATACTTGTGAGAGACCCTCGGAAGCTAAGTCCACTACTTGGCCTCCAACTAAACCTGCTGCTCCAACTGCTTTTCCCAACCGAGCAATGACTTCAAGAACTTGTTGTGGTAGTACATTTTTAGTTTGAGTAGCCACAAATTCAAAAGCATAAGCTAATAAACCATCCCCTGCCAGAATTGCGATATCTTCACCATAAACTTTATGATTTGTCAACTTACCTCGGCGATAATCATCATTATCCATTGCAGGCAAATCATCATGTATTAAGGACATGGTGTGGATCATCTCTAATGCACAGGCAGTGGGCATTGCCATTTCTATATTTCCACCTGCTAATTCACAGGTAGCCAAACAAAGAATTGGACGTAAGCGCTTACCACCTGCTAGTAGGGAATAGCGCATTGCCTCATAAATTTTTTCTGGGTAGACTATACTGATAGAATTGTCAAGAGCTTTTTCAACTAGAGCTTTTTGCTCTGCTAAATAGGTAGGTAGGTCAAAATTTGTATCTATTTGAAATTGAGGAAGCATGGGATTAATCTGGTGGCCAGTATTTGGCATTAGCACCATAGATTATACACTTTATTGGTTTCAATCCCGAAATTTATTTGTTTGAAGAAGAAAGCAAAAAGGCAAAAAGGAATTATACTCAATCAGTTTAATGATAAAATAGTTTTCGGAGTTTTTTTCTAAATTTGAGTAGTCATTAGTTCCCATTGCTTTAAACCAGAAATTATTATTGTCAAAACCAATTCCTGTAGCAGTCGTAACGCTGAAT
>NZ_LGSU01000085.1 GCF_002260545.1 Hydrocoleum sp. CS-953
TAATTTGTGGTCTCTTGGTGCGCGTTCCCTCTCTTGGTCAGCATTCCGCAAGCGAGCTGGCGGCGACGCGGGGTCTGACCGCTTGCGAGAAAACGACACCGAAAATAATCACATAGTAGTTCATAACATATTAGGTATAATTACTAAAATCCCTTGACTAAATGAACTAGGAAGTACATGGAAACAACTGACTGGGAAACTGTAATTCCTGCTGGAATGGCAATTACTATCTTTCTTGGAGGAATGCTAATGATGTTTACTAATTTTTGGACTGATTCAGTTAAAAAAAAGGAAAAAACAAAAAAATAAAAAGCTGTTTTCTGAGTTTTGATATGACCAATAAATAAGGTCTCAAGCCTCCTCTTTAAAGGGGATAAAAAAAGAAAATTCAGCATTTCGAGAATTCTACTTTAGTAGGAGGTACTGATAACTGATAACTGAAATGACACTCCAATAAAAGTATAGAATTAATCAACCATTAAAGAGAAATTTACAAAATGTTCGACTTCAATAACATCATCGAATTTTCACACCTATATTGTGTAGCAATTTGTGGATTTCTAGTACCTATGAATGTACTAGCAAGTTTACAGCCAATAATTTTTACAGTCCTCCATCGACCCAAAAAACAAATTAACTTAATGGCATTAGTCGCCAGTTTTTATGCTTTAATGATTATCCTTCATGTGGGAAGCTGGTTTATTGTCGGAGTAGTTAGAATCCAAACATTCATTCTTTTATTATTTGCTAGCTGTTCTTTAATTACAAATATTTGGGCAGTTAGTCATGGTTCTAGTATGAGAGCAACTATTCAATTTTTACAACAGTTTATAGTTAAAATTGTTAAGGGTATAACTTTCCAAAATCAACAGATTATTCCAGAAACAAAATAGGATTTTCTCAGAATAATGTAGGGATTAGTTTAAGTTTTTTTGATAAGCATTTAGCTATTAGCATCCAGCTAGCCTCCTAGGTCGTAACTGCGTTAACAGCTTTTTAAGTTTGGGAACCTCCTGTTCTATAACCAGAATACTTTAGGCTGGGTTAAAGTCCTCTTATAAAGATAGAAAATTGATCGGGAATTTGACAGTAACTTTGTAACTCTCCTTCAATTTCTTAGCTGATGGCTGATGGCTGATGGCTGAATGCTTACATATCTCTATTTTTGTTGAGAACCTACCGCAGAAATTGCCACTCCAACTAATAAAATAACTGCTCCCAATAAAACAATTAGAGAAGGCACTTCACCAAACAATAAATAACCTAAAAAACTCGCTCCAACAGGTTCAAATAAAATTGCCAAAGTAACAAAAGTAGGAGAAACCCAACGCACTGCCCAATTCAAACTTGTATGTCCTATTAATTGAGGCAGTAACGCCATTAATAATAAATAAAAATAGACTAAACCAGAATAGCCAAAGTAGCCAACACCCGAAAAGAAGGGAATAGGCAATAATACAATTGCAGCTACACTATAAACTACAACAATATAGCCCCCAATACTAAAACCCTTGGTTTGAGCTTCACGTCCCAGAAGCATATAGAAACTAATTGTCCAAGCTCCCATGAGAGCTAAAAAATTTCCCAGAAGAGGGTTACTACCTGTAGTTGCCCCACCAATATCTGCTAAACCAATCATTAGTCCTCCAGTCATAGCTACTATTATGCCAATAACTGTCTGGCGAGAAAGTCTTTCCTTGAACCACCACCATGACAATAAAGCTACCCAGATGGGGTTAGTTGTTACGAGAGTAGTCGAAGCTGCGATCGAAGTATAAGATAAAGAAGTAATCCAAAGAGAAAAATGAGCTGCAAGACAAACTCCTGCTGTTCCTGCATAGAATATTGCCCCTGGTTGGAGATTTTGCCACTGAATTTTTGACCATGTTGGTACTAATAATAAAGAGGCGATCGCCACTCGCGAAGCAGCTATTACCAGACTAAACCCTACCCCACTCATTCCCGCAGATAGACTTACCAACCTAATTAATATTGCACCAGTAGAGATTGCCAAAACACCGATAGTTAAAACTAATATAATTAACCAGTTAGAAGG
>NZ_LGSU01000850.1 GCF_002260545.1 Hydrocoleum sp. CS-953
TAAAGCCTCCCCTTTTAAGGGGATAATAAATAAAAATTTTCCTGTTCGTCAATCCTCTCCTTGAAAAGAAGAGGTAATTCGCGCATTCTAAATTCTAAATTCTAAATTCTTGAACTCTCCCTAAAAGGAAGAGGATTGAATAAAAGGAAAATAAATTCATTGTTTCTCTTGAAAGGGGAGGCTTTTAACCTTAATTATTCGGTAAAATGATTACAAAAATCTTAGTAAATTTGCTGTAGATGTAGAGGGTAAAAATCAAATTATCCCTTGGAAAAAAAACAGATTTTTATAGTTATAAAACGATTTTTAGTCAATCGTGGAACAGTTTTACCCTCAGAAAAAATGAATATTATAAATTCTTACCAAAAAATGAGGGTATGAGCCTCCCCTTTTAAGGGGATGAAAAAATATTTAACTCAGTATTTCAAGCCTCCGACTAAGGTCTGAGGTTCACTGATAACTGTTTAGCGTTCCGCACAACGCGCGTTAACGCTGCGCGACATGTTTGCGGAGCAGTCCGTCAGGATAAAGCGCAGCTCCTNACTGATAACTGTTTAGCGTTCCGCACAACGCGCGTTAACGCTGCGCGACATGTTTGCGGAGCAGTCCGTCAGGATAAAGCGCAGCTCCTCCGCAGGAGGCTAACTGAAATGACCTCCTGACTCCTGTAGGAAATCGCCCCTACGACTCCTGACTCCTAAGAACAGAGCCACTGTAGGAACAGGGAACAGGTATGGAGGGAACAGGAAAAGAACAACATAATAAAAAAAGAGTAAAAAAGGTTTTATTTTTACAATTTATGGAATTTACAATTTTTTATTGTAGGAATAAATCACAAATTAAGATGTAACTGCCTTTTTTGAATTTGGTATNTTTATTTTTACAATTTATGGAATTTACAATTTTTTATTGTAGGAATAAATCACAAATTAAGATGTAACTGCCTTTTTTGAATTTGGTATTAGACTACTCTAAATCTCTAAAACTCTGTTCCCAGTTCCCAAGTTAAGGCGCTCGCTAAAAATATAATCTTTTGTACTATAAAATAAACTGCCAAATGTAGAATGTGGGTTTAAACTTGAGATATTAGTTTCTACTATAAAATTGAAAGATGATGGAGCAAGTTCAGACTCTTAGAAAAACATATACTATTATCCAAGACTTACAGAAAGGACCTTTTGGGAAAACTTATCTAGCTGAAAATCAGCAGACAGTTAACAAGTCTCTGTGTATAGTCAAACAATTTCAACCTAATACCTCCGACCCTTCTATTTTAGAAGCAGCACGATGTCGATTTGAAAAAGAAGCGACAACCTTAAAACACTTAGGCAACCATGAGCAAATTCCCCAACTTTTGGATTATTTTGAGGAAGACCAAAAATTTTATTTAGTTTACGAATTTATTGAGGGCTATAATTTAGATAGAGAAATTACTGATGGTAAACAACTACCTCAAAGTCAACTAATTATGTTGCTTTACGATGCATTAGAAGCATTAGAATATATTCATCGTCAAGATGTAATTCATGGTGATATTAAACCCTCTAATTTAATCAGACGTAAATCAGACAATAAAATAGTAGTTACGAACTTTGGAGCAATAAAAGAAATTGAAACTTTGGTGTTATCTTCAGATGGAGAAGTAAAAGCTTCTGTGGTAGGTACACCAGGTTATATGTCAGTCGAACATTTGGGAGGAAAACCAAGAATAAATAGCGATATCTACGCTTTAGGAATAACAGCTATTCAAGCTNAATTTAATCAGACGTAAATCAGACAATAAAATAGTAGTTACGAACTTTGGAGCAATAAAAGAAATTGAAACTTTGGTGTTATCTTCAGATGGAGAAGTAAAAGCTTCTGTGGTAGGTACACCAGGTTATATGTCAGTCGAACATTTGGGAGGAAAACCAAGAATAAATAGCGATATCTACGCTTTAGGAATAACAGCTATTCAAGCTTTAACAGGTGTTGCCCCAATAGATTTTCTATACCATAGCAAAACTAATGAGGTTTTATGGCGGGAATTAGCAGCAGTAGAGAATGAGTTAGCAGATATTTTAGATAAGATGGTTTGCAGTCAATATGAAGAACGCTACCAGTCTGCTACAGAAGTTCTAAATGACCTAGAAGAACTCTATAAAAGTATCCAAAATTCACAAAGAATTGGAACTATTCTTAATAGGCACTACAAAATTATTCGACTGTTGGGAGAAGGAGATTATGGTCAAACTTATTTAGTTCAAGATCAACAAAAACTTGATAATTCTCTATGTGTGATTAAACAGATTAAGCCTAAGTCAAAAAATCCTGTACTATTACATGAAGTAAAAAGATTATTTGAAGAGGAAGCANGTATCCAAAATTCACAAAGAATTGGAACTATTCTTAATAGGCACTACAAAATTATTCGACTGTTGGGAGAAGGAGATTATGGTCAAACTTATTTAGTTCAAGATCAACAAAAACTTGATAATTCTCTATGTGTGATTAAACAGATTAAGCCTAAGTCAAAAAATCCTGTACTATTACATGAAGTAAAAAGATTATTTGAAGAGGAAGCACAAATTATCTTCAACCAAGGAAGTCATAACCAAATTCCAGCAATATTAGATGAATTTGAGGAAAATCAAGACTTTTATTTGGTTCAAGAATATGTTGAAGGTAATAGCTTAAATTACGAAATTGACCAAGGCAAATTTGATGAAGATGAAGCCAAAAAATTATTGGAAGATGTACTGCAAATTCTCACATTTGTTCATCGTGAGGTACTCCATTTAGATATTAAACCTTCTAATTTAATTAGGCGTTCTGATGGCAAAATTGTCTTAATTGATTTTGGCTCACTTAAACAACTTTCTTCTGTTACTTTAAATGACCATAAACAACTGATAATTACTCGTTTTGTGGGTACTCATGGTTATATGCCCAAGGAACAATATACTAGGAATCCTAATCCTAGTAATGACCTATATGCTTTGGGCATGACAGTTGTTCATGCTTTAACAGGTTTATTTCCAGCCGAAATCGGNCCGAGGTAAGCAATCAATTTGCTGCTATTATTAACAAGATGGTCAACCCCTATTTTCGCGCTCGTTATCACAGTGCAGATCAAGTTCTGAATGACCTCTGGAATATTGGCAGTCAAACAGAATTTTTAATGGGGTCGGAAACTTCTATTTCTGTGACACCAGAAACTCATAATGCTACGGAAATAGCGATAGAAAACTATGCCAATTTAGAGCAGGATATTAATGTTGAGAATCAAGAATTTACTGAAACAAATAATGATAATATTCCGCCAGAAAATTCGGGTGCTAATATTGGTAATTCATGCCCTATCAATTTAGATTCCAATACATCTGCCAGGAAAAAACGTTCATTTCGTTTGTTACCGTTTTCTTTGATTTCTCTGACAGTTACAGTTGTAATTGCCGGGATAATTTTCTGGTCTGAAATTCAATTTATTTACATACTTAATAAATGTAATAAATGGATTGAAGCAGAGCAACCGGAAACAGCAGAAAGTTTCTGTGCAGAAGCTATAAAAATTAAACCAAATGACTCGAAAGCTTTAAAAAATAATGGGGATGTACTGTTTGATTTGCAGCGTTATCAAGCAGCTTTAGTTGCCTACAACAAAGCAATAGAAAATAAGCAAGATTTCTATTTAGCTTGGAATGGTCGCGGTTTAGTTTTAAATAAATTAGAGCGTTATCAACAGTCTTTAGATGCCTATGAAAAAGCAATTCAGATATCTACAAATAATTTCAAAGCTTGGAATGGTAAAGGAATAGCATTGATTAGTATCGGTCAGTTTGAAGAAGCATTAAAAGCTATTAATAAAGCTATTGCTGTTGATCCGATGGAACCTCAATCTTGGGAGAATAAAGGTATAGTTTTAGAGTATTTAAAACGTAATCTTGATGCCAGAAAAGCTTTTGAAGAAGCACTCGCTTTACTTGAACGAGAAATTAGAGATAACCCAGAAGATTTGGCAGCAATAGTTGACCGAGGTCAAGTATTGAGTAAATTACAGCGTCATCAAGAAGCATTAGCTTCTTATGAACAAGCTTTACAATTAAACCCAGATTTTTATCGCGCTTCGATGGGAAAAGGTAATACNACGTAATCTTGATGCCAGAAAAGCTTTTGAAGAAGCACTCGCTTTACTTGAACGAGAAATTAGAGATAACCCAGAAGATTTGGCAGCAATAGTTGACCGAGGTCAAGTATTGAGTAAATTACAGCGTCATCAAGAAGCATTAGCTTCTTATGAACAAGCTTTACAATTAAACCCAGATTTTTATCGCGCTTCGATGGGAAAAGGTAATACTTTATTTTTCTTACAGCGCTTTGAGGAAGCTTTAGATGCTTATAAAAACGCTACTGAAAGTCGGCAAAACTACCACATTGCTTGGCATAATCAAGGTAGTTTTCTTGCTGATGGTTTACAGCGATATGAGGAAGCGGTTGCTTCTTATCAAAAAGCTATAGATATCGATCCTAGTTTTGCACCTGCTTGGCGGGATCGAGGTTTTGCTTTAATGCGGTTGGAAAAAAATCAAGAAGCTATAATTGCTTTTGATGAAGCGATCGCTATTAATGCTGATGATTTTCCATCTTGGGGTAGTCGTGGTATTGCTTTGACTAAGTTAAAACGTTATGATGAAGCTGTAGCTTCTCTGAGGAAAGCGATCGCTATTAATGCTAAAGATCCGATAGCTTGGTCTAACTTAGGTTGGGCGCTAGGAGAAATGGAGAAATATAAGGAAGGGATCTCTGCTTATGACAAAGCTATTGAAATTAAACCAGATTTTGCACCTGCTATTAAAGCGCGTAAAAAATTGCAGGAAAAGTTTAGGAAGTCTAGGAATTCTTGGTATTAAAGGATATTGAGTTTCTTTAGATGTTATCTGATATCCGCTTCATTAGCGATAGACAAACTTTCCCCACCTATTTTTCTGTTATAAGTATTCAACGAGCATATACTAATTCGATCATTTTTGCTTTTCTCCTGACTTCTCTTTAATTATTTATAAT
>NZ_LGSU01000851.1 GCF_002260545.1 Hydrocoleum sp. CS-953
ACAGTTTTGTTTCACGAACTATTTCTTATTGTTATATGGAATATCCCTACATATTCAATTATTGGTCAAACATATAGGTTTGGGTTTGGAGACCAAACCCCGACAGTTTTTTTCACAAATCATTTAAGATTACTATAACTGATAACTGAAATGACATATTTACGTCTAGAAAATATTACAAAAAGCTTCGGAAATTTTCTCGCCAACGATAATATTAATATTTCTATTGCTGCTGGTTCCATTCATGCCATTCTTGGAGAAAATGGTGCAGGAAAAACTACCTTAATGAACATATTATCAGGACTTTATCAACCAGATTTAGGTCAAATTTACCTAGAAGATAAGCCGATAAAAATTTCCTCTCCCAGTAAAGCAATTAATTATGGTATTGGCATGATTCATCAACACTTTATGTTAGTACCACAATTAACAGCAACAGAAAATATTATCTTGGGAACTAGAGGAAATTTTCATCTAAATTTAGCGGCAAAATCTAGAGAAATTAATGCTATGGCAAAAGCCTATAATTTAGAAATTCCAGCTAATGTTAAAATTACAGATTTACCAATAGGTACTCAGCAACGGGTAGAAATTATCAAGGTAATTTATCGCCAAGCCAGAATTTTAATTTTAGATGAACCAACCGCAGTATTAACTCCAGTAGAGGTAAATTATTTACTCAATATTTTGCGACAATTAGCAGCAAATAATCATACAATTATTTTTATTAGTCATAAACTTGAAGAGGTAATTAATGTCTGTGATACTGTCACAGTTTTGCGCCGAGGTAAAGTTATAGATACTCTCAAAATTGGAGAAACTAATACTCATAAATTAGCCGAAATGATGGTAGGGAGAGAAGTAAATTTAATTCACAAAAAAATCCCTGCTGAAAAAGGTAATATTGTTCTGGAAGTCAAAAATATAGAAGTGAAAAATAACCAAGGTTTATCTGCTGTGAATAATTTATCTTTTCAACTCCATAGTGGGGAAATTTTGGGAGTTGCTGGAGTTGATGGTAATGGTCAAAGAGAATTAGCAGATGCAATTAATAATTTACGTTCTCTGGAAAAAGGAGAGATAAATTTTGTCGATAATTTAACAGATAAATTAAAAGTTGGATATATTCCCGAAGACCGCCAGAAAATGGGGTTAATTCTTAATTTTAGTATTGCTCGGAATTTGATTTTGAAATTGTTTAAGTTTTTGCCTTTTTGCCGTTATGGTTTTCTGCAGTCTAAAGTGATAAATAATCAGGGAAAAAACGCCATAGAAAAATTTGATATTCGTGCCAGTCATCCACAATTAAAAGCAAGTCAACTTTCTGGTGGAAACCAACAAAAAATTATTCTGGCGCGGGAACTTTCTGGGGAACCAAAATTAATTGTCGCCATGCAACCTACCCGTGGTTTAGATATCGGAGCAACCGAATATGTACAACAAGCTTTACTTACTCAAAAACAACAGGGAGCAGCTATTCTGTATATTTCTACGGAATTAGAAGAAATAATGGCAATGAGCGATCGCATTGCCGTAATATATGAAGGTCAGTTTGTGGATATTCTGGATGCGGAAACTGCTACAGTCGAGCAGGTGGGTTTATTAATGACATCCGGCGCAAAATCATTAATATCACCTCCCGTTGAATAGTATAGCGCTACGCGCTAGGGAATAGGGAATAGGGAATAGGGAATAGTAGACTAATAAAGGGTTTTAGGATTTAGAAATGTCAAGAGCCTTAATGCGTAGCGCTATAATAATTAAAGCTTGTAGTAGGGCTTTAGCCCTATCCATGACTTCGGGCTAGAGCAAAACTACAAACAAAAACTTTTTTATCACTGATTATCCGGACATGATATAATATCATCTCCGGTTGAATAGTTATAATTAAAGTTCGTAGAATTGCTCTAGCCCGACGTATCTATATATCGGGCTAAAGCCTTACTACAAACAAAAACTTTTTTATCACTGATTATCCGGACATGATATAAGATTTTTCCTTTGCTTCTTCCTTCTTCAGTCTTTATGGAAAACCACAGATAAATTATTTGCTGGCATTTCCACCTTCTCCACAAACCTTAACCCCTCCTTCTCTGCTGCCGCTACTACATCTTCTAGGTTTCTCACCCCCCACTCAGAATTTTGAAATCGCAAAGACTCATCAAATGCCATATTACTCGGTGCTGTCTGTTCTCCCAGTTTGTACGGACCATACAAATATAATACCCCATCCTGCGGTAACAAACGTCCCGCACCTGCCATTAATCCCAGACAAGCAGACCACGGGGATATATGAATCATATTAATATTGACAATAGCTGCAATTTCTATACCCTCTTTTTCTACTGCCCAAACTGACTCCCGCGCATCAATATTAAGGGGTGGATGCAGGTTATCTGACGGACTATGTTTTTGCCATGCTGCTATACTCTCGCGCAACATTGGGTTTGGATCAGAAGGAAACCACTGGCGCGGTTTTAGGTGGGTAGAAAAGAAAACAGCGTGTTCTCCCGTACCACTAGCAATTTCTAAAATATTACCCGTTGGAGGCAAAACTCGCTGCAGAACTTCCAGAATAAACTTTCGGTTGCGTTCGGTTGCGGGAGCATATTGTCGAGCATCATAAAAAGAGGTCATTTCAGTTATTAGTTATCAGTTATTATCAGGACTTAAGCATGAGGTAGGAAAAACTAGGATTTGAGATTGCTTCCCTATGGGTCGCAATGACAAAAATACGTTTTACTGTGTAAGTCATATAAGCATTTAAACTATATATCCAATTTTCGTCAAAGGCAATAGTCAACAGGCAACAGGAAATATAAAATCTCAATGATTTTTATTATTGTAGGGGTTTGGTCTCCAAACCCAAGCGAAGAAGGGATTTGGAGACCAAACCCCTACAGTTTTTTTTCACTAATCATTTCATATTGCTATAGCAATTGAAGCAAAGGTTAGGGAATTTCTAAATTACCAAACTCAGTCAGAGATTATTTTTGACTTTTGTCTGGCGGCGTAGCGCTATATTAGCCAGAAAAATTATCCCACTGAAACAATGAAAAAACTCCAGTATAACTTTTCCAAAATTCTCCCTTTTCTAAATAATTTAATAGCAACTCACAAGTGGGGAAAAAACCACCAATACTTGAATATTTTTTCTGAAAAGCTAAATGACGTAACTCTAAAAGTAGGATTGGTAAACTTTCTTTAGTACCCCTTATATAACCCAGGCAAAAAACTTCTTTATCTGTTTCTAGTGAACTTTGTATTGCCAAAGCAACTAAGCGATCGCTCTGTTTAATGCCCCACACCAAACCTCGTTCAATTAGATTTTTAAATAGTTCTATTTTCAGCTCTTGCCACTTAGCACCTGGAGAAACATAAAAACAATTATTTTCACCATAAAAATCAGGAGATTTAACTAACTCCCAAGCACAAGTAAAATCCCGATCATTAACCTGAGTAAATGTTGAACCTGAAGGAGATTTAACTGTAGAAATAGGGGTAGTTTTGTGAGGAATATAATGAGCAACAATTTTCCTATTTCGCCTAGTCATCATTCCTAGCATAACTTTGTCTCTAGAGTTAACTTGGCAGCGAGAAATTCTGATATTACTTTCCCGTAAAAACTGTTCTATTTGTGAATCTAAAATTCTGGCTATACCCTGACCTCGATAAGCGCGAGCGACACGCAACCCTTCCCACCAACCTTCCGAGTCTGACACCATAAATACTCGTGCTATTCCCACTGGTACATCATTAACTACAGCCACAAAAAGACGACCTTGAGGTTCAGCTAACCATTCATCCCAAACTAGATGAATATGGTCTGATTCATTTTCCCATGTGTGTTGACAAAAATTTAAAACGGCTTCCCGATCCTCAGCGCATGCTAATCTAACTTGTACATCCATCATTTGAATTATCTCTTTTTTCTTGCCAATTGCTTCATTTACTATGAATTACCCAAAAGGTGGTTCAACAATTAATAATTAATTATTAATAATTACCTCTTCTTATAAATTAGAAATAAGAGGATTGAATCAAAGGATTTTTTTTCTTTTTTCCCCTTAAAAGAAGAGGCTTTCTACCTGGATTTTTCGGTAAGACCCACCCCAGAAACTTTTATCTTTTAATTCCGTATCCAATATAGTGTGGTAAAGTCTCTTTTTCCTCTACTTTTCCTAGCTGGAACTTACCATCAATAAATATTATAGACTGTAGCAAAAATCCATAGGGATTATTAACATCTTTAGCAAAATCAATACCACAATTATTTGCTAAACTTTCTAACTCTTGTGGTTGAACAAATAACAAAGGTTCGTGAGTACCAGCAGGAATAATTCCTTCAGCTTCTAACTTCATAAAAGTTGTAACGCAGCTCTCATTTCTGGAAATAGTATCAAAGATAAAAAGACCGCCTTTTTTGAGAATTCTAGACATCTCAGAAATTGCAGTAACTAAATCTTCAAGATGTTCTAAAAAATCACTAGACATTACTACATCAAAGCTTTCATCCTCAAAAGGTAATTGATAAACACTTGCCACTTGATAATCAACTTTAACATTAGTAATATTGGCGTGTTCCTTGGCAACATTTATTGCTCCCTCTGAGATATCAACACCTAAAACCTTATATCCATGCCTAGCAATATATTCAGAAAAAATACCTCCACCACAGCCAATTTCAACTATTTTTTGAGAAGGATAAATCTCAAATCTTTTGAGTACATCAATTGCAAATCCTCCTCTAACTGGATTCATTTCCTGCAATGGTTTGTGACAGCCATTTTCTCCCCACCATCCTTCTAATCCTGCATCGCTGTAAGTATCCAAATTTCTTGTTTCTAATTTAACCCCATATTTGTCAGCTAAGGAGGTAAGTTTTTCGGCTTCACCAATCTGATAATTTCTGCCAGTAATTGTATTTGTTTTCATATTTCTTATTCATGTCTAATTCTATTCTTAAATTACCAAACTTTAGTAACTTTATGCAAGATATTTTAGGATTTTAAATTCAGAGGCAATTTTTGATAAAAATGGTAAATAT
>NZ_LGSU01000852.1 GCF_002260545.1 Hydrocoleum sp. CS-953
GATAGTGCTGAAATAGATGCACTCGTAGAAACCTTAATACAACAGGGGGAATTTGAGGCAGGTAGCGATGTATATCTGGACTACAAATCAAAATTGCTCCGAAAAAACAAGTCTTGAGTGCTTTTGAAAACCATCTGTAAAAATTTAGTCAACTTAACTTTATTGATTGTATTAAAGCCGAACCTAATCTTGCTCAAAACTGTGAATCAATTTTGATAAAAATTAGTAATTCAGAAGAATTATTTCAGAAATATCTCACTAATTGTCTGTAATAAAATCAAGAATATAATTAGCAGTAACTTGGGATTTTTCCAAGTGAGGAACATGACCACAATTAGGAATCCAAATCAGTTGAGAATTAGCGATCGCCTTCTCTAATTTAGCAGCGTCACCAGTGCCTAAAATCTTATCATTCTCTCCCCATAAAATCAAAGTTTGCTGCTGAATTAAATCCAATTTTTGTTTAAAATTACCATAGCCACCACTTTTAGTAAAAGAAATTAAAGCTTGATTCCAACCTGGCATTTCTAGATGTAATCTAGCACAAATATTAGCATCCAAAGTCGCAAAACTTTTATCAAAATAAGCACTACGACTAATATTTTCTCGAACCTGGGGACGACGCAAAAATTCTGTAGCAAAATAGTCAAGTGGAGGAAATATAAACTTACTAATAATCGGATTATTTTTCAATCCAGCACTATCAATTAATACCAATTTTTTCACAACTTCTGGGTAAGTCAGAGTAAAATCAATAGCAGCAGCACCACCCATAGAAGCACCTACTAAAATAACAGGTTGGTCAATCAAAGTTTTCCAGAAAGAATAAAGATGAGTAGCGATCGCTCCTGGATTAACTTTTAAATTAGGTAATCTATCTGTAAAACCAAACCCCAATAAATCTACTGTCCAAGTTTGATATTGAGTAGCAAGTAATGGTAAAAGGCGACGAAATTCAAAAATGGAACTATCAAAACCATGCAGTAATAAAATTGGAGTATCACCCTGACCTTCGGATAAAAAAGTTGTATTAATTTGCTCAGAAATGAGAGGAGTATAAATTGATTTATACTCAATATTTTGAGCAAAAGAAATAGATGTAGATTCGGTCAGACTTTCAGTTAATTTTGGCAAAAAATCAGGAAACATGGGCATTGATTAAAATTTTTGATTGATTCTGACTGATAGTTTAGCTGTCAGCATTCAGCCGTCAGCTATCAGCTTTTCTTAGTTTACGATAAAAACAGGGAACAGGGAATAGTTCAATAATGGATAATTGATAATGGATAATTGATAATTACCTCTCCCTCAAAGGAAGAGGATTGAATAAAAGGAAAATAAATTCATTGTTTCTCTTGATCTAGTTGGCTTTAAACCTTAATTATTCGGTAAGATATTTTTACGAAAAAGTCAGTAAAAATTATTTTTTATGGTGAATTTTTCTTTCTTTAGCTAATATAACTAAAAGGTTGATTTAGGGCTTGCTGATTAAATAGAAAACCATTTATAGAGAAAGGTTTTAGCCTTTTTCGGTCTGGAAAAATTACCTATTTTTTCAGCTATTTATGCTTAAAAAGGAGTGCATTTTGGGGAAAAGATGAGCAAAAAAAATTACTTCCCTACTCCTTAAAAAAGACTTTTTCAGCAAATCATATTTATTTTTCGGAGATGTCTATTATCAATTATTCATTATCAATTAATGAACCTTCCATTTTTGGTTGTGCAGAGCGTAAAATATCGGATAAGTAATATCATGTCCGATGTAGAAGGTTTTTTGCCATTGTTATCTTACAAGTACAATTATTCCTCCAAATGTTGGGAGGTCTCCCCACACTTCCCACACTTCCCACACTCCCCACACTTCCTTGACGCACTACTCTATTTTTCTTGCCTTACCAATATACATAATTGACATATCCTCATTTAAACTAACTTGAAAAGAGCCAGTTTTTTGATATATCTGATAGTTAATAACATTTGCCTTCCAGACTTGTACTAACTTCCGAATAAATACTTGTAACGACCTATCTAACTTCAGATTTTTTCTGAACATATTCAAATCTCCTAAAACAGAACCTATTTCTCCAAACAAATCAAAACCTTTCATCTCTATCTCAACAAAATCCAAAGAAAACATCAACTCTTTTAACTCCTCTGGTTGAATAAAATTATTCCAATCGTGAACCCCTAAAGGAATTAATCGTAATAAATTTTCCATCAACCAAATCATCACAAATCGAGATTGAAAATTTCTATTTATCGTGTCATAGAAAAAAATACCACCAGGTTTCAACACTCTATATATTTCTGAAACAACTTGACGATAATTAGAAACGTGTTCCAAAACATCCACACAAACTACAACATCAAAAGTATTATTTTGATAAGGCAAACTTTCAGCAACCCCGACTTTATAGTTAATATCCAAGCTATTTTCACAACTATGTCTTTGAGCAGCTTCTATACATTTTGCCGAAGAGTCAATACCATAAGTTATAGTTCCTTTTTTTGCCATAAATTCACATGAAAAACCACCTCCACAACCAACATCCAAAACTTTTAATCCTTGCCAATTAGGGATATATCTATCAAAAAATTTAAACCTAGGTTGATTAAGATAATAAAGAGCATAAATTTTAGAATTATTATCCCACCATTCATTTTTTCGGGTGGATTTTTGGGATATATCTAATACACCCCATCTTGCCATCTCCCCATCTTGCCATCTCCCCATCTCCCTCCTCTGTTTTTAAATAGAACCCATTTGNCAATTAAGCTGTTTTTATCAAAAAAATCTCAAAAATATTGCTGAAAGCTGAATGCTAAAAGTTGAATGCTTACCGAAAAATTAAACTATAAAACTTTCTATTTAAAGAGAAAAAGCGGTCGTTTAGCTAGCGCAAAACTAAGTTTTTCATGTCCGGATAATTAGTGATAAAAAAACTTTCTCATACATATACTTTTTTTATCCCCTCTTGCCTCCTGACTCCTCCCTTTTTATTTATAACTATTCAACCGGACATGATATAAAGCCTTTGTGGAGCATTCCGATAGGAAAGCTTTCGCTAGCAAAACGCCATATTCAATCAACCAAGAGAAGAAAAAACTTCCTTTTAGCCAATCCTTATATGACAGAAGAGCTAATTATTAATTATCAATTATCCATTATCCATTAATGAAAATATTTCTAGCTCAACCTCGCCGTACATTCCAAAATTAACCTTTGATTTTGAATAGCATAAGGCTGAATTTCTAAAGCTTTTTTAAAAGCTAAAATAGCTTCTCGATATTCTCCCAATCCTACATAACATAATCCTAAACCATGCCAAGCTCCAAAATGAAAAGGATTCAATTTTACCACCATCTCACAATCTTTTGCTGCCTTTCTATATTCTCCTAAAGTATAATAAAGAACTGCTCTTCGATTCCAAGCTTCTCCAAAATCTGGCAAATCCTCAATTAATTTATTTAAAATTGCCTCTGCCTCCTCAATTACTCCAACTTGTAACCAATGTTCTGAACGTCTAATTGCTTCTAAACCAGCAACACCTTTTTCTTCAAACCAAATTCTCCATAGTTCACCCGTGGCTTTATTCCTAATCAATTCATCAGAATTTTTTAAGTCTTCCAGTAATGCTTTAATTGATGATTTATCCATAATCTTAGTTGTAATAAGTACCTGTACAAAATTAATTTAATTGGTAGTCCTGGATTGCAATGGTGAAGATATCTCTTTTTTAATTTATTCCCCCACTTACGACACTTTCTCTACTGTTTCCTTTTTATCAGATATTTTCTATAGAACCAAAATAGGATTGTTATATAATCTGACTTTATAATTGTACTATTAGTTTACTCAATCTGGGTATTCAGCTTTTTAATGAGGGAGGTAGGTCGATAAATTATACATTTAACTGATGTTTTTTGATACTTTTAATTCTTCCTGAATCTCTGAATACTAATTCGAACTGCAAAAGCTATAAGCNCGAAAACTATTAGTTTACTCAATCTGGGTATTCAGCTTTTTAATGAGGGAGGTAGGTCGATAAATTATACATTTAACTGATGTTTTTTGATACTTTTAATTCTTCCTGAATCTCTGAATACTAATTCGAACTGCAAAAGCTATAAGCTGATCAATAACAACTAAATGCCTACTACTAAATTTGCAATATATCAATAAATCTATGCTCAATGTTTCCATTATTATTCCTACTCTCAATGAAGCAACTTGTCTACCACTTACTCTCAAAAATCTTTCTTTACTTAACCCTCCACCAAAAGAAATATTAGTAGTAGATAGTTACAGCGAAGATGAAACAGTTTCTATTGCTCTTTCCTTTGGAGTTCCTGTTATTTATTCTCCTCAACGTGGACGTTCCATACAAATGAATTTAGGCGCTAAAATAGCAACAGGAGAAATTCTCTGTTTTCTCCACGCAGATACTATAGTACCTAATGACTTTATTTCTATAATTTCCCAAACTTTGGCAAATCAAAATATTGTTGGTGGTGGATTTATTTCGATTATGGGTAATTCCGAAACTACTCGCTGGGGTACTTCCTTGCATAATTATCTCAAAACTTTTTATGCTCCTCTAATTTTTCGTCCCCATTTGTTCTTTAAAGGTTTGCGAATTTTATTTGGAGACCAAGTAATTTTCTGTCGTCGTGCAGATTTTTGGAAAGTAGCGGGTTTTGATACTAATCTACCGATTATGGAGGATGCTGACTTATGTTTGAAGTTAATCAAATATGGAAAAATTTATTTAGTAAATCAGTTCGTACATACTAGCGATCGCCGTGTGGCTAAGTGGGGAGTTTTCCAAGCAAATTTGATTTATCTATTTATTGGTTTTTTATGGGGTTTTGGTGTCTCACCTACTTTTCTTAAACGTTTTTATCAAGATATTCGTTGAAAGAGATTTCTAATTAATAATGGATAATGGATAATGGATAATTGATAATTGATAATTGATAATTGATAATGGATAATTGATAATTGATAATTGATAATTGATAATTGATAATTGATAATTGATAATTGATAATT
>NZ_LGSU01000853.1 GCF_002260545.1 Hydrocoleum sp. CS-953
GTGTTAATTACTTGATAACTGAAGTGTCACTCAAGTATAGCATTAATGCATGGGAATTGGTATAATAGAAGAGAAAAAATTCCTTTTAGGCAATCCTCTTCTTTATAAGAATTATAAGAAGAGGTAATTATTAATTATTAATTATTAATTTTTGAATGCTTCCATCAAAATAAATTCTGCTACTTTTAAATCCACAGGAGTTGTCACCTTTAAATTAGTCTCCTCTCCCTCAACAATTTTTACAGGTAAACCACATTTTTCAAACAAAGCAGCATCATCGGTAACTTCCCAACCTAACTGACGCCCCTTCTCGTGGCATTCCTTCAACAAATTTACCTCAAACCCCTGGGGTGTCTGAGCAGCCCACAAATTGCGACGGTCTGGTGTATCCTGAATTAAACCAGATGGATCGACCACCTTAATTGTGTCCTTAACTCTCACAGCAGCAATTAAACCAGGACACTTAAAAATCTCCTCCGCACATCTGTCCAAAAGTTCAGGAGTCGCCAAACACCTCGCACCATCGTGAATTAATACTTGTTCCGCTGCCGATGGCAAAGCCTGTAAACCATTATAAACCGACTCCTGACGAGTTTCCCCTCCCTCAATTAACTTTATATGCTTGTCAGTAGACAAATCCGAAATACTTTTTTGAAAATCTGGAAAATCAACAGGTTGTCCAATAATACCAATCCAAATAATATGATGAGATTTGACAGCAGCTTCAAGAGTCCAACTCAATAAAGACTTACCCAACAGAGTCAACAAAAGCTTATTTCGGGAACTTCCCATCCGTCGCCCCATACCAGCAGCAGGAATTAATAAATACATTTTGTGTTAAAGCTTGCCTATAAATAATTAAATCTAGCTATATACTCTACGTGAACTACCAACACTAATCGCAAGGGATATAGTCTTGGCTTCCCTACTCACCAGGAATAGCGTCTGACAAAACCGATGTTTTGCCAACCCGACTCACATTCCCTCCAAGGGCAGTATCGCTGGTTCCCAACGACAGTATCCGCAAGCCTTCATCTCTAATATTTATTGCTGCATTAATATCACGGTCATGGGTTGTCTGACAATATTCGCACTTCCAACTTCTGATATCAAGTGGCAAGCTACCTACTTGGTTCAAGCAAACATGACAGGTTTTTGATGAGGGAAAAAATCTATCTATTTCTAAGTAGGTTTTCCCTTCTCGTTCTACCTTGTAATTAAGCATAGTTCCAAACATTCCCCATCCACAATCCATTATTGCTTTAGCTAAATTGTGGTTTTTGACCATGTTCTTTACTGCCAGATTTTCTACCACAATAACTTGGTTTTCGTTGACTATCTTGCGGGATAGCTTGTGCAGAAAATCCTCACGGCATCGAGATATTTTACTATGGACTTTTGCTACTTTTTTCCTAGCTTTATTTCTATTGTTACTGCCTTTTACTTTCCGAAGCAGCTTTTTCTGTTTCCATTTTAAGTTGCGTTCATGCTTCTTGGTATGACGAGGATTATCGTACTTAGAACCTTCGCTTGTTACTGCAAAATGAGTCAATCCAAGGTCAATACCAATAGCTTTATCTCTTGCTGATTGCTTGGGTTTTTCCTTGCCATCGTCAACTAAAACAGAAACATAATATTGACTATCTAGTTTTTTAGAAACTGTGACAGTTTTAATTTTTCCCTCAAATTCTCTATGGCAAACCCAATAAACTAATCCTATCTTGGGCAGTTTGAGATAATCACCTTCAAACCTTACATTTTGAGGATAGCTAATAGATTGTTTATGATGTTTTAATTTGAATCGTGGATATTGAGCCAGCTTTTCAAAGAAATTTTTGTAAGCAGTTGAAAGATTTAACGCGACAACTTGTAAGCACTGAGAATACACATCTGTTTTTAGCCAAGGATATTCTTTTTTTAGACCAGGTAACATTCCTTGGATTTTACTTCTTGATAAACCTTTCCCAGTTTTCTGATATGTTTCTTGGCACAGGTTTAATGAATAATTCCAAAAGAATCTACAACAGCCGAAGCTTTTTGCCAAAGCTGCTTGTTGCTCAGTATTTGGATAAATTCTGTACTTGTAAGCCTTAAACATTTATCGCTTTTCAACTACTATGATAAAACTGTAACATTAAAATGTAAATTTTGTCGGGTTGGACTAAGCAAAATTTAGTTGAGGGGCCTATGTATCCAGACACCAAATCATAGATTATGGTGTTGGACTTATAGCCCCTTAAACTCCCCCTTGTTAAAATTCAACTGATAATTAACTTTAATCCTTCTCCCCCCTTGTTAAAATTCAACTGATAATTAACTTTAATTCCTTAAACATGAGAATACTTGCCCTTGTCCCTGGTGGAATAGGCGACCAAATTTTATTCTTTCCTACTCTGGATGACCTTAAACAATCCTATCCAGAATCTCAGATTGACGTAATTGTAGAACCTCGCTCTAAGGGTGCATACCGAGTTTGCAAGTCCGTCCGGGATGTCCTAACCTACGACTTTAAAGATGCCAATAGTCTTGCCGACTGGGGAAATTTGTTGGGTATTATGCGCGATCGCGAATACGAGGCCGTAATTTCCCTGGGACAACGTTGGACAGTTGGCCTATTGTTATGGTTAACAGGAATTCCTAAACGGGTGGGTTATGCAGGTAATGGAGCAATATTTCTCTCCGACCCTATACCCCTAAAAACTGAACAATATGCTGCTCAGATGTACCATGACTTGTTACAGGGGATGGACATTACCACCCCTTTCAAGGGAATATCAATTAATGTCCCCAAAACAGATATTGATGAGGCCGAAGCTGAACAGCAAAGATTAGAAGTTGCAGAAAGTGGCTATATTCTGATTCATGGTGGTTCTAGTCAGCTAGCTCAGATTAAAGGTATCGATAAAATTTATCCTACTAATTACTGGCAGGAGATTATTTCAGAACTGCAACAGAAACAACCTAACTTACCAGTAGTAATAGTAAAAGGCCCTGAAGATGCACCATGGGTCAATCAAATTAAAGAATCTTCTCCAGATATAAAAGTAGTTACTCCTAGAGATGTAGGTAAATTAGCTGCTATGATTGCTGGAGCTAATTTAATGATATGTACTGATAGTGCCCCAATGCACTTAGCAGTTGCCGTTGGGACATATACTATTGCTCTGTTTGGTCCAACCGAACCAGAAAAATTATTACCTAAGAGCGATCGGGTAGTTGCGATTAAATCTTCAACAGGGAAAATGGCAGATATTTCACCCCAGGAAGTCTTACAGAAAATTTGGGGCGGAGAAAGTTGAACTAGAGAGTAGGGGAGTGGGGGAGTAGGAGAGTAGGAGAATAGGAGAATAGGGGAGTAGGGGAGTAGGGGAGTAGGGGAGTAATTTTTTTTGCCCAACTATTGCCAAAAATCCTAACTTTTTGAGCGTTTTAAACTTAAAACCCCTGAACTTTTTCAATGCCCCAAAAAGCCTAAAACCTCTATTGTTAATAGTTTGAGATTTAATCAGCAAGTTCTCAGTAATAAGGAGAAATATTCTCTACTCCCTATTCCCTCATATATTAAATCTGCTTGCTTTGGAGGGGCGATTTCCTGCGGAATGCTGCGCAAACGCGAATCGCCTCTAAATTAAGAAACCGGGTTTATGGAAGGTAGATGTTACTATAATTAGGCATTTCATATAAACTCGGTTTCTTTATTTTTTTTACTACAAAAATTTACAGGACTTAAGCAAATATACTATATATAGAGTTAAAAAACTATAACGTTAGAGTTTTGAACGCTATATATCTTGTATCTGGGTAAATTCTAAATTCTAAAAATTCTTTTCTCTACTCCCTATTCCCTCATATATTAAATCTGCCTGCTTTAAAAGGGCTATTTCCTGCGGAATGCTAGTCTATTCACGTCGGCAAAAGCCACAACGCGAGTCGCCTCTACATCAGAAACCGGGTTTATGGGAGATAGATGTTACTATGATTAGGCATTTCATATAAACTCGGTTTCTCTATTTTTTTTTACTACACAAATTTACAGGACTTAAGCAAATCTACTATATATAGAGTTAAAAAACTATAACGTTATAGTTTTGAACGCTATATATTTTGTCTCTGGGTAAATTCTAAATTCTAAAAATTCTTTTCTCTACTCCCACGTCGGCAAAAGCCACAACGCGAGTCGCCTCTACATCAGAAACCGGGTTTATGGGAGATAGATGTTACTATGATTAGGCATTTCATAATAAATTCGGTTTCTCTATTTTTTTTTACTACAAAAATTTACAGGACTTAAGCAAATCTACTATATATAGAGTTCAAAAACTATAACGTTATAGTTTTGAGCGCTATATATCTTGTCTCTGCGTAAATTCTAAATTCTAAATTCTAAAAATTCCTCTGTCAAATCATACCCCAACATTTGAGACATAGACATTAATCTGGATTTACTAGAAATATTTTGTTTATTTAACCAGTCTCTCAAAACAAAAATTTTGTGCATCAGAAATATTTCTAATGCTTCTGGATTATATTGGATACCTTCACTCCGATGAAATTGGTGGGGTACAAGCATTGCAGTATAACGAGACAGCTCTCCATCCTTCCAGTTGAGCAAAAATGGCAGCCAGGGATAACGACTATCTAAACGGATAAACCATAAACGCACTTCTGGAATTTCTGAAAGTTCCCTTGGATCTTGGGGGTCTTGTTGATAATTAATGGCAAAATTTAGCTGCTGTTCAGAAGAGGCGATCGCTCCTTCATTTAGTATTGGAGAAATTACACTTTCAGCCGGGGATAAATCTAAGTTATGGATATGTTCGGTATTAAGGGCGATCGTAATTGTCATTCTAGCTATAGATAATTTTAACGAAGTCAGAAGTCAGAAGTTGTTTTTGTAGCGGGGAAACATTTTCCCTTAAAAGACGGGGTAAATTACCCAATCGTGTTTGATAAATTTCTTTCTATTTTAAGAATATTGGATTAGTAAGCAACTTAGTACCTTTTCACAGAATTCAAAATTTAAAATTTAAAAACAAAAATTTGATAATATTTTAT
>NZ_LGSU01000854.1 GCF_002260545.1 Hydrocoleum sp. CS-953
AGTCATTTCAGTTTAAATTGATACGAGTGTTTCTTTCCTTAAAAAGGTTTCAGCCCAAAAAGTGTTTTATCCTTATTTCCTTATTTGAAATGACTATAATTTCCCAATGAATTAGCAGAGGAGAGATTTTTTGGACTACAGAAAAATTATATATGCCTTATCTTAACTTAAGAGTTTAACTTGTGAATTAGTTTTGAAGGATTAAGCTTCTAACTTGCCAAGAGATTAATCAAGAATTATGTTCAAAACTTTGGTGAATTAAGCTTTCAGACTTATTCAGCAAGCCATACTTACAAAAAAGTAGTAAGTTATCTCTGTTTAACCACAAACACTGAGCAGTTTGCTTCAGCAATAACCTGACTACTGACAGACCCCTGTAAAATCCGATTTATACCTTTTAACCCGCGACTACCAATCATAATTAAATCTGCACCATAAAAATTAGATAAGCGAACAATTTCTTCAGTTGGATCGCCAATAACAATTTCTATCTCAGTTTGACAAGGAAGCTCTTCTTGGTAATATTTGAGCTGCTTTTCAAATTCCCCAAGAGAAATTTTTTCACTATCCAACAGAGGTTTATCTACTTCCAAATCAGATTTTTCCATAGCAACCACATGAGATAAAATCACTTTCGTTTCTAATGTTAAGTTAAATTCTGTCAATGCTTGAATAACTGGCTCTAAGTCTGACTGTGAATTGCTAAGAGCTACAATAATTGTTTTAAAGGCCATATAAAATAATATTATACCACTTGGACAAATATTTGCTACAAATCTTTGTTTCCTGTTCCTTCTAAACACAGTTTTGTCAAATTATCTGATTAAATTGGTATTAGAAATAGGAAATGAAAAATTTAGGTTTCTCAAAAGAAACCCAGTAAACTTTGAGTGAATTCAGTAGTAATTTATCTGCTCTATAAAACTTAGAAAAAAACTTAATAAAGCAAAATTTGAATGTTTATTTACTGCATCACTCCAAACTGTCGGCAACACCCTCATCAGACAGACTTTCTACCGTAGTAACCCAAGGCAAACTTTACCAACCTTAATATTGGTATTAACATCTAAGTTACCTTAGGGTATTACCAACTTGAAACTGGAAAATACTATATTTGACTGACATATTCTCCCGCGATCTAAAGATTCTAACGGGAGTCATCTGGCATCATTTATAAATTTTGGCCATCATTTTCCTGACTAATTGTGTCTTGTTTCACCCACTCTTGTTGTTCCTGCTCCTGACCTTTCATCCTTAGTCTTACTGAGTTAGCATGAGAAGCCAAACCCTCAGCAGTAGCCAATACATCAATAGCAGAAGCAACCTTTTGCAAAGCAGTAGGAGAATATTGAATCAAACTCGAATGCTTCATAAAAGTTTCTACCCCTAATGCCGAAGCATAACGAGCAGCGCCAGAAGTAGGCAAAGTGTGATTTGGCCCTGCCAAATAGTCTCCCACAGCTTCTGGAGTTGAATAACCAAGGAAAATAGCACCAGCATGGCGAATATTTTCCAATAGATCCCAAGGATCTGAAACTTCTAATTCCAAATGTTCTGGAGCAAATTGATTAGAAAGTTCAGCAGCAGCTTTCAGAGATTCAACAACAACCACCAAACCATAATGGGCGATCGCCTTTTCTGTCAAAGTGCGACGTGGATGATCCTGGAGTTGTCGTTCCACCTCAACCACCACCTGACGTGCTAGTGCTGAATCTGTAGTCAATAAAATAGCAGCAGCTAAAGAGTCATGTTCTGCTTGAGCCAACATATCTGCTGCCATATGAACCGGGTTGGCCTCAGAATCTGCAATAATCAGTACCTCTGAAGGCCCAGCCAAAGAATCAATACCTACTGTACCATAAACAATTTTCTTGGCCAAAGTCACATATATATTACCAGGCCCAGTAATCACATCCACTTTTGGTATAGTTTTTGTACCATAAGCCAGAGCAGCTATTGCCTGGGCTCCTCCAATTCGATAAATTTCTTGAATACCTACTTCTTGAGCGGCCACCAGTACAGCAGGATTAATTTTTTTTCCTTGAGCAGGTGGTGTCACCATCACAATCTTGGGGACTTTAGCCACTTTAGCAGGAATAGCATTCATCAGAACTGTGCTAGGATAAGCAGCCTGACCACCAGGAACATAAAGTCCAGCTCTATCGACAGGAGTATAGCGTTTGCCCAAGACCACCTCATCATCACCAAACTGAACCCAGGACTTAGGAACTCGTTGTCGGTGAAAAGCTTCTATCTGTTTAGCAGCCAAACGAATTGAACTTAATAAGTCCTTATTTACCTGCTGATAGGCCGCATCTAACTCAGAACCACCTACCTTTAACTCTTCTGGAGTCAAAGTGATATGGTCAAACTCAGAAGTATAGTGTAACAGAGCTTCATCACCTTGTTCTCTAACGGAGCGCAAAATTTCTCGCACCGTTGTTTCTTTATGAATAGCCATATCATCGTGGGTACGCTCTGTGATGCGTTTTAATTCAGCTTGTGCCTCAACCCACTGAGTAATTATTCGCAGCATAGAGATTAGGAATGCCAACTAAAAAATAAAGTTCGCGATGCGCGAGAGTCGTTTGAGAAACAAAAGAGTTGGATCAACATTAAGACTATCTATTATCTAATATAATGTTAAACACTGAACTGATAAGTGAGAAATAAAATGCCTACTCATCGCCAATTGTCTTGTAATGACCCTGATTTTATCTAGGGGCAAAAGTTAAACAATTCTCCCTGTTTCCAAATTACCCATTACTCTTTGTTATAGCGTGAAGTCGCAACACTGGCATCTTGAAATACTTGATGAAATCTTCTCTGGCTTAGAGACCTTGAGATTTATACCTAGTAGGCAACTTTTTTCAATTTGTAATAATACCTTGCGTAGTAACAAAATAAATGCTAAGATAACTAGATATTTTGTATACTAGACTAGCTTTGAGTAAGGAAGCCTTAAGTTTGGTGACTTACTTTGCTTNTCGCAACACTGGCATCTTGAAATACTTGATGAAATCTTCTCTGGCTTAGAGACCTTGAGATTTATACCTAGTAGGCAACTTTTTTCAATTTGTAATAATACCTTGCGTAGTAACAAAATAAATGCTAAGATAACTAGATATTTTGTATACTAGACTAGCTTTGAGTAAGGAAGCCTTAAGTTTGGTGACTTACTTTGCTTTGGAGCGACCTTGGGACTCAAAGAGAAAAAATTGATCTGCGCTGCTGGCACTGAAACATAAACTGTGCAACTCACAATGTAATGCGTAATGCGTTAAATCCTGCGCCAGATTAAGAGTGTTTCCGCTGTAACGGAGAACAAACATAGGGTTATATGAAAGGCATCGCCATGATACCAAACCCTAATTAATTATTATATTATGATGTAAAAGTAAACCATGGCCAATATTAAGTCTGCTATTAAACGTATCCAAGTTGCTGAACGTAATCGTCTGCGGAACAAAAGCTATAAATCCGCACTTAGGACTTTAATGAAAAAATACTTCATTGCTGTTGAAAACTATGCCTCCAATCCCACAGATGAATTAAAGACAGAAGTTGAGCAGCGGATGTCAAAAGCTTACAGTAAAATTGATAAAGCTGTGAAACGTGGTGTTTTACATAAAAATAATGGTTCCCGCAAAAAGGCTAGATTAGCTAGGTTTTACAAGAGACATTTAATGGCCGAAAAAAGTCAGCCAGATTCTGCAGTTTCAGATGGTTCTGTAGCTTCTTAAAGGCAATTGCCAGTGATTTAAACGCTTCTAGGGAGAAGTTAGCTTCAGTTTTAGTTCAAAATAACTACAATGTATTGATTGTCTAAATTGAAATCCTGCTGAAGTTGCGGTTGTGGGACAAATAGGCCATTCAGAAACTCCTACTTCAACCATTTGTCCATTAACATTTATTCTAACTGCTCATATATACCTGTGACTGTAGTTCGAGGCTAACTACTGAAATTAAATAGTTGGACGATATTGAAAGGTAATTATACATTTGAAGTAATATTATAATCTGATAGCTGTCTAACTAATTACCACAAGTATATAACAAGTTGAAATGAAATCTTTTGTCAATGTAGAATTCACTCCAATTTTAAGCCAGCTCTTGAAGATAAATTACAGAATGCAGTTAGTGCTATTAAGTGAAACAGTAACTGAGCTGTCAAAGCTCAAGATATCATTCATGGGTAAGTTTGGGTAAGTTGAGTAGAACTGATGAGTCAAATTAACCAGGAAAGCCAAATCCAGCTAATTGATACTCACGTCCATATTAACTTTGACGTATTCAATTCTGACCTGGAAGAAATCCGCCAACGTTGGCAACAAGCAGGAGTAGTCCACCTAGTTCACTCCTGTGTCGAACCACAGGAGTTCCTTGGTATAAAAGCCATAGCAGATCGCTTTCAAGAACTTTTTTATGCAGTTGGGTTACACCCCTTAGATGCTGAAAAGTGGACATCTAGTATGGCTAATCAAATTCAAGAGTTTGCTAAATCAGATCCTAGAGTAGTAGCCATAGGTGAAACAGGATTAGATTATTACAAAGCAAACAATCAAGATCAACAAAAATTTGTTTTTGAACAGCAATTAACCATAGCCCAAAAACTTAACAAGCCATTAATTATCCACTGTCGTGATGCAGCAACTTCAATGGCCAATATTTTAGATGATTTCCAAGAAAATCAAGGATTTGTCAGAGGGGTTATGCACTGCTGGGGAGGTACTCCAGAAGAAACTAGAATGTTTTTAGACTTAGGATTTTATATTAGCTTTAGTGGAATTGTAACATTTAAAAATGCTATACAAATTCAAGAATCAGCTAAAATAGTGCCTGAGGATCGCCTGTTAGTAGAAACAGATTGTCCATTTCTCGCGCCAGTACCAAAGCGGGGCAAACGCAACGAACCTGCTTATGTGAAATATGTGGCCGAAAAAGTTGCTGAACTCAGAGGCGTGACATTCGAGACTCTAGCAGCACAAACTAGCAAAAATGCTTGTCAACTCTTTGGATTTTCTATAAAAAATTAATTTATGGAAGTAAATTGTTTAAG
>NZ_LGSU01000855.1 GCF_002260545.1 Hydrocoleum sp. CS-953
ACAGTTAGGTTTACACAAACAATACCAGTGGACATGATATAACTGAATAATAATTTAAAAGTCAAAAGCGATTAAATATGAACTTTTGACTTAACTACTTTTGACAAGTAAAAATTATTACCTATTGAAAATCAAATAAAGTCTAAAATCAAAACACTTCTTGCAAACGTTAGAAATAGAAAATAAGAAAGATCGACATTATAAAAAAGTCAGAAAAAGTTTATTTTTGTCATAGGTTGAATAACTGACTTAGGCAAATAGACGAATTTTATTGCAACATTAATATGGCATTATTATCAATATTATTAGTAGCACTAAAACCTTGAAAATATTGCCGGACATCAGGTGGAAAATTAGGAAAGTCTAACACAGCATCTCCAGCAGCAATATCAGCCCAAAAATAACGCAGACTAGGAGCAAGTTTTTTGGCAACTTCTGGGGATAAATTTAAAGGATGGTTAGTCAGAAGTTTAGACATAAAATGAAAAGAGCGATCGCCGATCCAGTCCCTAGAAATATCACTTAGATTAGGTAAGTTAGGCAAAGAATTAACGCGATGACTCTCAATTTTTAAAGACTGTTTACCATCGGCATTAGTAGTAAAATCAATTATCCGATAAGGATGAGGATAACTAACTAAAGAACCAGTTGTAATTTCATAAATTCCTTCATATTCAGCAATATCCTGAACATGAAGATGACCAGTAAATATAAGTTTTACACCATAAGATTGGAGAATATCTAACAAGACAGACCTATTTTCTAACATATAACGACGACCAAGAGGATTATTATATTGGTCTGGCAAATGTTCAATCACATTGTGATGTATCATTACCAATACTAATTCCTCTTCAGCAGTGGTTAAAACTTGTTGTAACCAATCTAATTGTTCTGTGTCTAAACCACCAATATATTCTTGTTTTCCTGAATTATTAAATTGATTAGAATTTAACCCAATTATCCGCACTCCAGGCAATACTTGTTGGGTATAATATAATTGTTGTTGATAATCATATCCGCAATGATGATAATAACTAGGAAAATCTGCTAAACCAATAGAATAATCATTGGCAAATTTGATAGGTACATCGTGATTACCAGGAACTACATAAACAGGGTAAGGAAGTGCAGCTAATCTTTTGCTTAACCAGGTATGATTTTCTGGTTCACCATCTTGAGTTAAGTCTCCAGGTAGTAGTAAAAAATCAATATCTAATTTACTTAAATGTTCTAGTACCAGTTCCAAAGCAGGAATACTAACTTCTACTAAATGAAAACGATGTGCTTGTTCAGCAATAGTATGAGGAACTGCAATATGTAAGTCACTAGCAACAGCAAATCTAAAATTTAAAGCCATGGAAAAAGTCCTCTGGAAGTTAGGCTAAATTAATATTTTAATTATTTCTCTAGATTTCTATTGTATTTCACAATTAGTGAGAAATAAATAGGATGTGGACAACTAGAAAAATTCAAAGCTATTACCTGTAAACTTTGATCGAGGCTGAGTGCTGAGTGCTGTTTGTGCAAAATCCTAGCACGGAAATGCTCAATTCTATAGAACTCATTTTCTATCTTTAGATATCCTAATTTTCTTTTCTACAACATTCGCGGTATAGCTGTTGCTAGGCTCCTAGTGCAGGATGGCGGAAATATGTTACCAGTGACAAAATACTCAAAGCCTTACCAATCAAAACTTATGACTTCTGTACGGGCGTTAACGTTTGCGGAGCATTCCGATAGGAAAGTTGTGCGTAGCTAATGGCCATTCGCCCGTACGACTTCTGACTTCCGCGTAGCGGTACTAGCCATTTGCCCCTACTTGTGACTTCTGCTATAAGTTGACGGTTAGATATAATAACATTATTATATACTATAATATAGAAACAAAAAGGCAATCTGTAAACTCTAGGTGAAAGCAATGCCAGAAGCTGAACTTCCTGGAAACCAGCACTTATCAGAAACAAACGATCCAGTAAATTACAAAAATCTGGACCAAAATTCTGAAGCGGACAAAATTGAACAACATCTAGCACCAGAAAAACAAACATCTTCAGAGAATGATGAGTGGGAGACTGTTAATTTCCCTGGTGCTATTGGTGTAGATTCAATTCCAGTATTAGAAACAACTTCAGAAGAACAACAAGATTTAATATTAGCTGCTCAACACAGAACCGAAATAAAGTCCCAGGAAGTTCCAGGAGTTGAAGTAGTTTTGACAAAAGATTCTACCGAAGAACTAGAGTCTGCAAATCTTATGGAAGCTTTGCATGAATGTAACCGTGAACTGGTAAATCGAGTTACAGAACTAGAAACATCCTTAGAAGAATGTCAGCAAACTCTAGAAAATCAAGAAAAGTTACTAGAAGAAAGAACTAGAGAATTAGCAGCAACTCAACAGCAGGTAACTCGTCTATTCTACAAACTAGAATTGTGTAATCAAATTATTCAGCGCCAGGAAGTTTTAGTAGAGTCTCTAACAGATAGGTGGGAAAATAGTCAGCAACAACAGGCACAAATGGAAAGAGAATGTGCTTTAACTAAACAATCTTATAACCAACAAAGTTATCATCTTAAGGAATTAGAAAATAGTTGCCGAGAGTTGCGCTCAAGATTATACCGACAGCAACAGCAAACTCTACAGTTTAAAGCAGCTTTAGAAAGATGCTTGGAAATGCCGGGGAGAATGGATACCACAAATCAACCAACAGAAAAACCTACAGAACTATCTCCAATTGTAGCATCTCAAGTAAGTTCTGAATCTGAAACTTTAAAGGGAGAAACATCTCCAGTTACAACATCTGAGGTAAGTTCTCAATCAGAACCTTCTAAACAAGAGAATCCTTTTATTAAAACTAACACGAAAATATTACCTCTGACAAATTCGGAACCAGTTCAACCTTGGTCTCCACAGATACAAAATCAACAAGAAGAAGAATATATTCTTGACAAGAAAGAAACAACTATTGCTAAGATTAATTTAGGCAAAAAAGTAGATTTACCTGAAGGTTTGACAAGACCACAACAAGTATCATCATCAGAAGAAAATACTTCTGAGAATCACTTTTTTGCTGAGGTCAGCGAAAGTACATTAAATCCTACTCTACCCTCATTTAGTAGAATAGGTGAAGTTCCTAATTATGAATTAGTAGACGAAGCATCCCAAAAAGATATTTTAGAAAATACAGAAGTAGGAGAGTATGTAGTTATAGAAAATGATTTAGCTGAAGCACAAAGTCAATATCAGGAAGTAGAAAGATTCGAAGAAAATAAGGTCATAGCAGAAACTAAAAAAGTAGATACTTTTGCAGAGGAAGCAAACACAGAAATTAAACATGAACGGATATCATGGAATATATCTACAGGAAAGTGGAATGTTTGCGAGTATCAACCTGAACCAGAAATAGAAATAGATCCCGAAATAAATGCAGAAGAGTTTTCTGAAGTTGGAGAGGAAGTGGAGCAAAGTGTTGAAGAAACAAAACCATTCAGTAGTAAGCTAGATTTACCAACTTGGAACCCACCTGTATTTGAGTCTGAACCTTTTGAAGAAGAAGATGTAGTATCAGAAGTGCCACAAAAACAGGGCTTTTCACTAGGAGCAATAGATTTACCTAACTTTCCTAGAATTCCTATTGATGAACAACCATCGGCAGTTAATGGGTAAAATTTAGTTGAGAAAAATTGTAGCGTTTTGCTTTTTTAAGATTAAATATCTAGTATTGCAAATAATTCTTTTTGCTTTTGGTTATTTTCCAATACTTCTTCAACAGTGAACCAATGATTGACAATAAGTTGATGGTTATTCAGGTCATCTATTGCTTTTTGAATAATAGAAAAACTTTGTAAAATCAAAAGTGTTCTTGATTTAGCATTAATTGTTTTCGCTCGACTTAAACTTTTAATTGCAGCACGTATTCTCTCTAAAATACCAGCTTGGTCAATACCTCCTTTTATTTCAACAGCAGCTATAATTTTTTCATCTTTATAAATTCCGCAACAAATGAAAATGCAAAGGCTTCTTTGTATCTATATAAACCTAGAATTGGTAGAGATTTATTGCCAATATAAGATACCAGTTTACCTAACTTTAGTTCCTCTTGAATGAGATGTGAAAATTTAGTTTCTATGCGCTTTCTTTCATTGTAGTTATTGATAGAGCTTTTAGCAGTTTCATCTTCCCATTCTGGAAATAGACTAAGTTGTTTCATTAGTAATTTTTTTTACTTATTTGTCTGAGTAATGGAAAGATTACAGTGTAAGTTTTTCAGTCACTAGAGCTGCAAAAAGTTGGTATTTTGAGAATACAATATTCGCTCTCCCCACACTTCCCACAGTTCCCACACCTCTTATCTTCCCCCCGCTTCAATTGCAGAATTAGCCATTTTTGCTAAAGTTTCCCCTTCAATTTCAGGACTTTGACCAACACCTTTTAAAGAAATGCGATAAAAGACTCCTTTATACTCCCAGCCAATAATTGGAGGCGCACAAGATGCAGCACAAGTTAAGGGTCTAAAATATCCTTTAATATTTTGTACTAAACTCAATTCTCTACTAAATTCATCTTCTAAAGATTTACCTCCCTTTTCAGCACTAAAATAACCAATTGAACAAGCATTACCAGTACAATTAGGTTCAAAAGCTAAAGTAATTTTATAACCATTAGTTGTACCTTTACCCTCAATATAAATCTTTTTATCTGTACCTGTAATTAATAATTTACTAGGCAGCAAAATTGGCACTTGAGTTTGTTCTTTTATTTTCGGCAAAATTTCTTGTAGTTCTGCTGCGACTGGTGTAGATTTTTCAGCGAGTAATACATTATTATTTTGGGGATTAATTGGATGATTAAATGCTTTAAGCATTGGTTGTGAATAATTCCCAAATACTATTAGACTGCTGAGTAAAAATGTGCTTTTAAAAAGAGCAACTATAGACATAATTAAAATCCTAGCAAAATATTAAACTGAATATTGAAGCAAGTTTTAGGTAATAGGTTTGAACCGAAATCCAGTTATAGAGTCATCGCATTTGCTACTTCCTATCAAGATGGCTCTTGAAT
>NZ_LGSU01000856.1 GCF_002260545.1 Hydrocoleum sp. CS-953
AATTTTAGCCCTAAGTTCCTGAGAAATTTCCTCTAGTTTACTTGCCACTTCCTGAGCAGAAGCAGCTTCACCTTTTCCACTACTTTTATAAAATATTGCCGAAAAATATTTTTCTTTATATTATGTTTGAGTGTTTTTTTCTCAGTCCTAATATCTTGTTTCAGTATTTATAGATAAATTAAATTTAGTATTACAAGTAAAATATTATGGTAATATGGCACTCGCAAAAGTGGTGCATAGTAGAATTTGTATTTTTCCAAATATTTTTAACCAACACCATTTAAGCGAGTTTTACCAAACAATCAAATTTTCGCAATTTTTTCCTCAATAAAGTACAGTTTATAGAGAGCTATCTGTGAACTTTCCGCTTAGTTTTATTATGCCAATAAGCAGTCATAATTTTAGGATTTGGCAACCCATTAACACAGACAACTCGCAATCCCCGCAGTACATCTATAAACCTGCTATAAGGAGTTCTGCGTAAATTTTTATCCGTCAAAGTATAAGTCACAGCTCCATAACTAAATTGTCTACTTCCATAAACTATAGCAACTTTAATCATGGATAAACTAATAGCACGTTGTTGTTGTCGCCGTTCTAAATGATTAGTATCTTTAGGATTATGTACTGCGGAAATAGAACCTAATTTTTCAATGTTTAGGTCATTTTGAAGCACTAGACTGAGTTGGTGGTTCATATTCATTATCCTTGTTCAGTAAATTTACTAAGAAAATCACAAGCAAAAATTTAACCATAATTGAATCTAATTTGAGTCCAGAAATAGACTAATTTTTCTGCAAAAAAACAATAGATGGAACAGCTTATTAAAATCTCTGGGGGCAGAGATAACTGTTCCTGATAATGTTCTAAATAAATTTTCAGAAGGGTGAAAAATAAATCCCGATAAAACCCACAGACAGAATAAATAGACTTTTTTATCCTTGAATGGGCAAAAGGATTAATTTTATTTTCTTCAGAAATACTTAGACTATTAAATCCAGCTTAACAAAGATGGCAAAAGCATACAAAAGTGCTAAATCATGCTACATCCTGTCGTGGCCTATTTTTGGCCACTCATTGTTGCAACTTGTGCCAATATTTCATAACTTCATCTGGTTCAAACCAAGTGACGTTAGCTTCTTGGGGAGTAGTAACTATGACTAAAGCGTTGTTGAGTTTGAGGCCATATTGACGATTAATTGCCCCAAAATAAGCTGCCAGTTGTAACGGTTCGTCAGCAAGAGGTTTGATTTGATTAGCAGATTTATAGCGGTTTTCACTTCATGACTACAAAACTTCTTCCTTCTCTCCTAGATAACTAAAGCCTTCTTCCTTTTAACCCAAATCTCTGTACTCTAAAAAACATGNGTTGTAACGGTTCGTCAGCAAGAGGTTTGATTTGATTAGCAGATTTATAGCGGTTTTCACTTCATGACTACAAAACTTCTTCCTTCTCTCCTAGATAACTAAAGCCTTCTTCCTTTTAACCCAAATCTCTGTACTCTAAAAAACATGAAAACTGCTATAAATTCTATGACGCACGGGATATTGTAGAAACTGGCAACAAAGTCCACCCTGCCGGAGTAACCTTCATAATAATGGACAATGTGGCCTTCTACAAGTTTAATTTCGTGAATGTTTTCTAAGAAAGGTAAAATTTTATCCCAATATGTTTCGATAGTGGGGGCTTTGATTATCAAGATGTGGTTCATTAACCTGAAAAGCGCTGTAAGATTTCATAGACTCAAAACTTTGATTCCACACTAATTTCAGGAAATTATTTCACATCTAAAGTTTGAGACTATTTATGACATCTTTAAAGTGAATTGGTATAACTTCGCGCCTTCTGACTTCAGCTATAATACCATGTCCGATTGAACGCTTATAATTTAAGATAGTAGGGGAGTAGGGGAGTAGAGGAGTAGGGGAAAAATTAAAATATATCCTCTCGATCGCCAAATATTTTATTTATACCTAATCATCCGGACATGATATAACTCCTACAACCCATCACCAATTAAAATAAACGGTGCCCAATAATAAGGATGTCTAAAATTGTTCGCGTCTATTTCACCGTTAACATTTCCAGTTATTAAAGCTAACTGTGCTTTTCGTAACGCTTTTGCTTTGGTAATATTCCCTTTTTTTAATGCTTGATAAAAATTAATCATTAGTAGTTGGGTTCCGCGATCGTCAACTTGCCATAAAGTAGCTATAGATGCTTTTACCCCTGCTCGTTGCATCTGATAACCCAACCCTAAAATTTCTGAACCATCGTTCAAAATACTTCCTACTCCAGTTCGACAAGCACTCAAAACTGCTAAGTTAATATTTGGTAATGATAAATTGGTAATTTCCCCGAGAGTTAAACGACTCCCATCACCAAATAAAATAAATGAATCTTCTGGGTGTCCACTCACAAAATCTGCATGGGTGGCAAAATGGAGAATATTGTATTTATCAACCCGTGAAATAATTTCATCCCAACTAAATGCTTGATTGAACAATTTCATAGTATTAGGAATGATTTTGGCTAAAGTTTCTATCTCTTGTCCAGCAAATTGTAATCCTGATAATTGAAATTCTCTTGAACCAACCATAAACTGATAGTTTCCTTCACTAAAAGCTGCTGCTAATACTCGAAGTTTATCTAAAGGTTTACTGTTGAAATTAGTTAGACTTGCAGCAGTAATATTATTGATATTAAATTTTTCTATCAGCCATTTTTCTCCATCGTATAAAGCTGCTAAAGGAATATAGCGTAATAACCCATCAGGAGCATAAATAATAGTTTTTGTTTGTGCTGATAATAGTTCTATTTCCCATGGTTTGATTAACCATTCATATAATAGTTTACCTGTTTTGCGTGCTGCCAAATCGCTAATTCTTCTTCTTGGAGATGTTAGAGCTGCCCTAAAGTCAAAAATTGCATTTTTTAATTCTATTTTACTAATCGGAACTGACCGATGAATTGGTAAACCATTGCTTTTGATTAATATCATTTCTATCCGATCTTCTAAAATTAAGGGATAAAGCAGAACAGCATTTTGCTTGATTTTGAGAATATTTTGTAATTTACTTAGATTAGTAATATCTATACTTTCTCCCCTTGTTTTTTCCTGAAGCTGTTGTAATATTTTGATTATCTCTTCATTAGCAATAAAGTTGTTGAATTTTGCTTGAATTTGCTGCTTTTGTGCTTCTAATTTAGTAATCTTTTGTTCTTGAGCAATAGACCTATCGACTGGTAAAATATTTTCTAACTTTGTCAGTTCTTGATTTACCTTGTCTGCTTGATTTTGAATAGCATTATATTTATCTAAAATTTCTTTTTCTTGGGGTAATAATTCAATTCCTAAAGCAGTTTGTTTATTACCTTCTACATTTTTGAGATAATTATCTAATTCTTGAACTTTCAGTAAATCTAATACTTGTTGGGCTTCTATCACTCGATTTTGCTGTAATAATAATTCAGCTAAACGGCGGTAAGTATCGGCGATTTTTTCTGCATAAGACTGTTTTTGTTCTAAGGAAAGCACTTGTAAATCTTGACGAATTGCTTCTGTGAGATTTACAGAACGTTTATAGAAAATAATTGCTAATTCTGGTTGTTTTTGGGCAACTAATAAATCTCCTATATTGCTTAAAGTTATTCTTTCACTGCCGCGATCGCCGATGTTTATTTGAATAGTTAAAGCTTGACGATAATGGTCTTCTGCTTGAGTATATTTTTGGAGATTTTTATAAACTGTTCCTAAACTATCTAGAGTTCTGCCTATTTCTGTTTTATTCCCTATTTCCTGAAAAATTGTTAATGCTTGCTGTAAATATTCTAGTGCTGTTTGATGTTGACTTTTTTGGTCATAAACTAAGCCGATATTATTCAGACTATTTCCTATTCCTGGTTTGTAATCTATTTGCTGTCTAACTGTTAAAGCTTTTTGATAATATGTTAATGCTTGGTCATATTTTTTTTGTAGTTTATAAGTCAGACCTATATTATTTAAGGTATCTGCTTCACCTTTTTTATTTCCATTTTGTCGGTGAATTGCTAAAGCTTGTTGATACCACTCCAACGATTTTTCATATTGACCTAACTCCTGATAAATCAAACCAATATTGTTAATAACTGCTGCTTCACCTTGCAAATTTTTTAATTCTTTAAATGTCTGTAAAGCTTCCTGATAATATTCTAATGCTTGGGAATATTTGGCTTGATTTTTATAAATTGCTGCTATATTATTCTGAGTTCTCCCAACTCTAACTAAATCTCCTAATTCCTGACGAATTTCTAAAGCTTGCTGCAAGTAATCTAAAGCTTGATTATAGTTTCCCTGGTAAAAATAAACTGCTCCAATACTATTGAAGCTACTACCAATGCCTTTTTTGTCATTAATTTGGCGACGAAATTTTACTGCTTGCTGATAATATTCTAATGCTTGAGGATAGTTAGCAAGTTTGTTATAAACTGCTCCAATACTATGAAGTGTTTTACCAATTTTTAGGGAGAGANTAATCTAAAGCTTGATTATAGTTTCCCTGGTAAAAATAAACTGCTCCAATACTATTGAAGCTACTACCAATGCCTTTTTTGTCATTAATTTGGCGACGAAATTTTACTGCTTGCTGATAATATTCTAATGCTTGAGGATAGTTAGCAAGTTTGTTATAAACTGCTCCAATACTATGAAGTGTTTTACCAATTTTTAGGGAGAGAGATTGATTAGCATTTTCTGAGACTCTATATATTAATTGGTAGATTTTTAATGCTTGTTGATATTTTTCTAAAGCTTTCTGATATTGACTATCTTTGTATAGTCTATCGCCCTGTTTGTAGAGTTGTTCTGCTTGAGTTTCTTGGGGAATTTCAGAGATGAGTTGCTGTTGAGGTTGGTAAGCATTTAGTATTTGAGGAAATGCTGTTTCATAGCAGAGGTAAAAGGTTAAAGTTAGGCAACAGATTAGAAATAATTTTATGAGTCTTTTTATTACTCTCCTTTTTTGACTAAGTTTAGACATTTTTAAGGAATAGGGAATAGGGAATATTTATTAATTGATAATGGATAAT
>NZ_LGSU01000857.1 GCF_002260545.1 Hydrocoleum sp. CS-953
TTTTTCATCGAGACAAAACCGGAACATGATGATAGAAATGAGACTCTTTGGGTAATTCTTACGAGAACTACTTGGAGATTCTAAAAATTCAAACTAGCAAAAATTAACAATACACTGCAAATTCTGATTATTTCATATTTTTGCTAAATATTTTCTGGCACAAAAAAAGTCAGACATCAGCAGTAGAAATAATCATTAGATTTCTTGCAGAAGTTGGTAATATAGCAATCCTAGACTTTTTGATTTGTTAGGACCTATTTAGAATTGCTATAGAGAATAGGGAAGAAGGAAGATATTTTAGCGAAAAATATACGAAAAAATTTATGACTTTTACTTTTGGAAGAGGTCTATTAGAAGAAAAGTTTTAATAGTGCCCTTTGCGTATTAAAATCGTAATGCTTTTAGTACCGCCAATATAAATTATCAAATTAAAAATATGGGACGTAAAGTTTATGATGTTGTAATTTTTCCCTTAATTCTAGGAATGGGATTTGTTTTATCTATTGCTCCCAGCAGTAAAGCTCAGAAGCAAGTATCAAATAAAGGTATTAAGCAAACTGCCCAGATTTTAGAAAAAATAGAAGAGTATAACCCACTCAACCCACCTCCGCCAAAATCTCAACCACTTGCTAACTCAAATCAGGAAACCACAACTACAATCACAGAGGAAACTAAGGATACTTTAGGACAAATAGAACAATACAATCAACTCAACCAACCTTCAGAAATATCTCCCTCCTTAGAACGAATTAACTCTGTCAATCAACTTAGTGATGTCCTACCTACAGATTGGGCCTACAGTGCCCTCCAAGGATTAGCAGAACGTTACGGTTGTTTACTGGCCTCCCCAAATGCTACATTTAGTGGCAATAGAGCTATCAGTCGTTACGAATTTGCAGCAAATCTTAACGAATGTTTACAAGTTATTCAAAGTCTGATTCAAGAATTCGGTGAAGGTTATATTTCCCAAGAAGACTTAGCAAAAAGCCAAAGATTACAAGAAGATTTTGCCATCGAAATAGCTGACCTTAAGTCTCGCCTAAATGCTCTGGAAACTCGGACAGATATTCTAGAAGCTAATCAGTTTTCTACCACAACTTTGCTAAAAGGGCAAGTAACCATGGCTCTATATGATGCTTTTGGTAATGATGGTGAAGACGGAGCTACTGTGAGTGCTGATGACGTTCAGATGGCTTTTGGTCATGCCGTAACATTGAACTTCGATACCAGTTTTACAGGTCTAGACTTCCTAAGAACTAGACTAAGAGTAGGAGATTTACCAGGATTAAATACAGAATCAGCTCATACTTTCTTAAACGCAGGCTCTCCACCGGACAATATAGCGCGATTAACAGAAGTATACTATATTTTCCCTCTCAACACTAAAATGAGTCTTTATATTGGAGCTGCTGGACTTGACTTTGACTTAATGGCTCCTGCACTTAATCCTAGACTAATTAGTGGTAATACAGGAAGTCTTGCCTTGTATCCTGCTTACAACCCCACCATCTACATCCAAGTAGGGGGTGCTGGTTTGGGTTATAGTTATCAAATTAACCAGAATTTTAGGTTAGATTTAGCTTATCTTGGAGGTGGTCCTGGTGGTGGTACAGGAAGAGTAAACGACCCCAGAGAAGGTGGTGGAATTTTTAACGGTACAAATAGTGCTTATGCTCAGTTAACAGTCTCACCTACAGTAGATTTTGATTTTTCTTTTGCTTATGTAAGATCATATTATACAGCAGATTTAGTTAATGTATCAGGCTTTACAGGTAGTAGAAATGCTCAACGACCTTTTGGCAGAGTAGCAACTTCAGCAGACCATTTTGGATTCCAAACTAGCTATCGTTGGGCACCATTTACTTTTTCTGGTTGGGTTGGTTATAGTAATGCTGAAGCTGAAGCAGGCGATCGCGAAGGAGATGAAGCAGATATTTGGCATTGGGCAGTAACAGTAGCTATAGATGACTTAGTATTTGAAAATGGAATGTTAGGTCTTTCAGTTGGGCAACAACCGAAAGTAACAGATATTGATGGTGGAGAAGACGATCCAGATACTTCTATACAATTTCAAATTTTCTACAATTATAGAATTTCAAATAATATAGATTTAACGTCTGGTTTCTTTATTGAAACACAACCAGAGCATGATGATCGAAATGACCCAATTACAGTATTTGTAACTCGAGCTACTTGGAGATTCTAATTATTCAAAGGAGGAAAAATGAATAACAAACTAAAAATTTTGATTGCTTCATCCCTAGCATTCTTAGGGACTATTTTTCCACAAAAAATTAGTCAAGCACAAACAGAAGAAACCATCATTAGAAGAGAGTTGATCTATGTAGGAGTTAGAGGAGATTCTCCTTGGTTTGGCTATAGAGGTGATGACGGAAAATGGACGGGGTATTGTGTAGATATTGCCTATGCTTTAGCTGATCGTCTCAGTGCTAATCAACTCGACCCAATTAGGGTAAGATTAGTTACATCAACTACCCAAAGTCGTTGGGATATGGTAACAAGTGGTCAGGTAGATTTGGAGTGTGGTCCTAATACTATTAGTACTGAACGTGAAGCTAAGTATGGTGTTAGTTTTTCTTCACCTTTTTTTATTACAGCAACACAAATCTTAGTCAAAAAAGCAACCCAAGAAGAAGATTTTAAAGCGGGTAATGGGATAGTTGGTGTAGCTAAGAATACAACTAATGAAAGTGATATCAAGAAGAGTTATCCTGAAGAACAAGTTGATAATAAATATTTAAGTAGAGAACAAGGAGTAAAAGCTTTATTGGATGGTGAAATTAATGGATTTGCTAGTGATGGAACTCTTTTGTTAGGTTCATTATTTATATTGAACTCTGAGTTAGGGGCAGATTATAATTTAATCACTCCGCAGCAAAATGGGCGGCCATTTTGTGCGCGTTATGGCTTTATACTTCCTGGAGGGGAAGAAAATTCTAGTTGGAAAAGGTATGTTAATGACTTTCTTGCTAATGATAAAAAAGCTCAAAGAGTCAGAAAAAAATGGTTGGGCGATCTAAGTGAGAATAGTCAAAGAATTTATGATGCTTGTATTCAAGAATAGGGAGTTATTTCAGTCATCAGTTATCAGTTATCAGGTTGAGGGTGGGTTAGAAGTCAGGAGATTGAGTAGGGTGCGTTAGACGGCCACAATTTAAACTATGAAAGTTATTTAGNGTCAAAGAATTTATGATGCTTGTATTCAAGAATAGGGAGTTATTTCAGTCATCAGTTATCAGTTATCAGGTTGAGGGTGGGTTAGAAGTCAGGAGATTGAGTAGGGTGCGTTAGACGGCCACAATTTAAACTATGAAAGTTATTTAGGAATCCGTCATAACGCACCATTTGAGATTTATCTACAGAAATTTTGTCTATTAGGTGCATAGAAGTTCAAACCTGATATAGAAGCCATTTGGGATCTATTAGACATCTACAGATAAAGAGGGAGTAGGTAGGGACTTTGCATGCAACGTCCGTACAGAGTATGGAGTAGGGAACCCACTCCTAACCTATCTTGGGAGCGAGATAATTGATGATTTCTGTAGAGTAATTGATTTTAATTGTTATTATCGGATATATTTTTATTATGTACTTATATCAAATCCACTCGGGTTCGGTATAACAAAACTTTCATCTTCATATTAGCGTGTAAATCTTGATAAATTCTCTTTTCTCCTGAGGACTGACTCCTTTACAAAGATACACTCAGGGATTCTATAAAGAAATTAATTAATATAGAGAGAAAAAAGAAAACTCCTCTATAATTAACTTTGTATTTTTGACCGAATAATAATGAGTAAAATCAAACAAATATTGACGGGTATTGTGGCAGCCACCTCTGTGTGTGTATTGCCAAATCATTCAGTTAATGCAGCATCTCTGATTAATTTTGAACCTGTGGATGGTAAGTTTCCTGATGGAAGTTTAGCTGTAGATAATATGCCAATTACAAATCAGTTTTCATCCTTGGGTGTAACTTTTGGCATTGATCGTAACCTCGATGGTTTACCCGATGGTGGACTTTTCGCCAATTTAGAGGCGGTTGGCTCTTCAGATGCTGTATCAGGGNTGGAAGTTTAGCTGTAGATAATATGCCAATTACAAATCAGTTTTCATCCTTGGGTGTAACTTTTGGCATTGATCGTAACCTCGATGGTTTACCCGATGGTGGACTTTTCGCCAATTTAGAGGCGGTTGGCTCTTCAGATGCTGTATCAGGTTTTTTATCAACAATAGGAGGAGGATTTGATATAGCTGCTCCTGGTTTTGAAGAGAGGTTAGGTAGTTTTTTCCTTCGGGGAGTTAGCTCACTAGCTAATGGTGAATCTCTTCTAATTTCTTATACTTCTCCAACAAAAGCTGCATCGGCCGAAATTTGGGATATTGATGGGGAGCCAGCAAGAGGATTTGAACAATGGGAAGTTCAAGCACTGGGATCTGATTTATCTGTGATTGATTCTATTATCAGTCCTGTTGGTAATGATGCCTTAGAATCTTCTCCTTGGCTTTGGTCTTTTGACCGCCCAGAAAAAGATATTCATGCTATTCGTCTAGTCTATAGGGGAAATGCGACTGGTGTGGGACTTGCATTTGATAATTTTTCTCCACTGACAGTAGAAGGTTCTGAACCTGAACCTAATAGTTCAGTTCCCGAACCTACTTCTGCAATAGGTTTATTCGTATTTGGTACTTTTGCTTATCGTTTGAGGAAAGGTTGATAATTTAGGTGTGGGGTACACAGATAAAATCTGCCGATATGTAGGGGCGGGTTTCCCCGTTAAATTAATGAGTTTTCAACTAAAATTCGATCAACCCGCCCCCACACCAAGGATATAATATACATTCGATTTTCTGTGTCAGTTCAGTAGTAGACTGAGAAATCTAATGGGTGTGCGCTAGATTTTGGGGCGGGTTTATTTGATCTGATGCTTAAAGTTGTTAATTTTAATGTGGAACCCGCCCCTACAAAGGGGACTTTGAAGGCTTTCCCCTGCTTTTTAAAAGGAGCGGGGGGATCTAAAGAGAATTTCAAATAACATGATTAACCTACAGC
>NZ_LGSU01000858.1 GCF_002260545.1 Hydrocoleum sp. CS-953
CTTTCAATCCCTTGAAGCATTACCGCTTTTAGATTTTAGTCACTTCGCGTGCTCTGTTAATAATTATTTTACTCTCCAGTCTCTAATATTCCTTAAATACAAATTATCATCTTTTACAGTTGAATTGCTTCTTGTCAAACTTTTTCTCTAATTAAAAAGTGTAGACAATCTTCTTCTGTGAGATCTACTGAATATCCTAATAAATCTTCTAAAGATTGAATTAGAGAAATTTGGTCTAATAAAGTACAGTCTGGACGCAATTCAACCAAAAAATCAATATCGCTATTTGGTGTTTATTCTCCTCTGGCAACCGAACCAAAAATGCGAATATTAGATGCTTTATATTGAGTAGCTATTTCTAATATTTTCTCTCTTTTTTCTTGGAGTAATTGTTTGTGATTCATAATAATTTAAGGGAATAGGGAATAGGGAATAGGGAATAAGGTATAGGGTATGGAAGCAAAAAATATTTCCGATCATTCAGTTTTACCTCATTACTACAGAATCTGCTGTATAATCCCCATTTCTCCTGACTCTTGACTCCTGACTCCTGACTACGGAATCTGCTGTAATTGCCTAAGCACCAACACCTGTTCAAAATTAGTTTTTTTGAGATTTATTCATCCGTAGAAAAGGTATAAATTTTTGCACCCTATATTAACCAAAAATAGAAGGTTGTAGCTTTTTCTAGGGAAAATTTCTTATTTTTAAACACAAAATTAGCACAATAAGCTATGTATCCAGATGATACCAAATCGCTGAAATAACGCAAGTACGTGAAATATTTTGTAACAATTAGCCGAAATCAGAGATTTTTTGATAAGCATAAAAAATAATAATAGTTGATTATATTTTTTTTACTTATACTTTTGCGGTCTTGCAGGAAACTGTTTTTTAATTTTGGTCATAGAAGAAGGCGATCGCAACTTCTGTAGGAAAGTGAAGATTTTAAATAGGGTTTGCTGAATAATTAGGGTTTGCTGAATAAGTCTTATGAGTAAGGGTAGGAGACAGGAGACAGGAGGAATGGGTATGGGAGCGAGAAGGCAGGAGGAAGAATTATCCCTTGATTTTTCAGCCAATAGTCAACCCAAAATCCTAAGCCGTCCAAGATCATGGCTTTCATTACTTGCCCTGGGGTTAGAGTTTCTTTAATTTTTATTCCCACTATATTTATTCACTTCTTCTACCAATTCCCGGAACATCTACTATTCCTAAATGGTCTATATCTAAGATAGATAGAGCTTATGAGCGACTCTTTCATAATTTTTCTTTTTCTTTATTTGATTTTTATTCCCACTATTTTATTCACTTCTTCTACCAATTTCCGGAACATCTACTATTCCTAAATGGTCTATATCTAGGATAGATAGAACTTATGAGCGACTCTTTCATACTGTTTCTTTTTCTTGATCTGACGCTTATTTTTATACAAATAAATAGCCTAAAATCATTACTAGATAATCGTTTCACGTTTTATGATTAACAAAATTCATAATTATGAATTTTGCTTCAATATCTGCGGAATGTGGGTTTTATTAATGCAACTTGCCTATTTTCCAGACCCTGTACTCCTCACCTTCCCCACACTCCCCACCCTCTCCTACATACAAGCTATTGTAAAAAACCTACCTCTGTGAAGAAGAAATACTCCCCGACTCCCCGACTCCCCGACTCCCTCACTTCCTCAGCCTCCGCAAATCTAAAGTCAACGGATACTCCGAACTCAAACGCAACGACGACAACTCAACTTCCCCAGAAGAATGCCCCATCCCCATAAACCGCTCCACCATCCGCGACTCCGCCTCCCGATGATTCACCGGAAACTGCTGATAAACCTTCCCATTGGGAGGACTCACATAATAACTACATCCACCAATACTTCGCCCTACCGCACTATCCACAATTTCAAACACCAACGGACTATGACATTCGATCGCCGGATGTAACAAACTTTCATACTTCCGCGCTCTATACCTTACCCCCCCTACATACTCACCTGTCACACCCGTAGAGTGCAAAGGTACCTGACGACCATTACACAAAACTAAATACCGCGAACCCACACTATCCTGATTCGGCGAATCTCCCATCGCACCCCGCAACATTACCTGTAACCTTTCCATCGAATCATCCACATAACGCGCTGTTCCTCCACCAGTCGTTTCTTCTCCCAAAACGTGCCAAGGTTCAATTGCATAACGTAACTCCAATTCCAACCCTTCCCGCATTATTTCCCCAACTATAGGAAAACGAAATTCAAAAAACGGCGCAAACCAGTCAAATTCAAATCCAAAACCTGCCGACTGTAAATCTCCAATTACCTTTTGTAAATCCTCACCTATATAATGAGGCAGAAAAAAGCGGTCGTGCAACATAGTACCCCACCGAATCAAATCTCCCTGATAAGGTTTTTCCCAAAACCACGCGACCAAACTCCGAATTAACAACATTTGTAATAAACTCATTCTAGGATGGGGAGGCATGGCAAACCCACGAAATTCCAATAACCCAAACCGACGACGCAGATTTTCCACTGGAAATAATTTATCAATACAAAACTCGGTGCGGTGAGTATTTCCCGTGACATCTACTAATAAATTTCTCAACAAACGGTCTATTAATTCTGGCGGAACTTCCTTTCCCGGTTGTAACTCCTGAAAGGCAATTTCCAAGTCATACAAACTTTCATGTCGCGCCTCATCTATTCGGGGAGCTTGACTGGTCGGACCGACAAATAAACCAGAAAATAAATAAGATAAACTGGGATGGTGTTGCCAATATGTAATTAGACTCCGCAATAAATCTGGTCGTCTTAATAGAGGACTTTCCCAGACATTTTTTCCACCAATAGTAATATGCGCTCCTCCACCCGTACTTATCCGGCGACCATCTAACTGATATTTCTCAGTTCCCAACCGACACAAACGCGCCTCCTCATATAAACTTGTCGTAATCTCCAGCAACTCATCCCAATTTTCTGCCGGATGAATATTTACTTCTATCACTCCTGGATCTGGAGTAATTTGAAATGCATCTATTCCCGCATTGCCAGGAGGAGTGTAACCTTCAACTATGACAGGAATTTTTACTTCCTTTGCCGTATTTTCAATCGCTGCAATTAAATCCAAATAACTTCTAGCAGAAGTCATAGGTGGAATAAAAATATGTACTTTTCCCTGTCGCGCTTCTGTAGATAATGCCACCCGAATCGAATTTTCAGGAGCTTCTAAAAATGTTGCACTTGGAGTTGTAGGAGGATAGTTAATATCAACCGTTGCTTCAGGTTCCAAATTTTCTGCCCAAGAAATTGAACTAAGTGGCAAACGAAACCCCAACGGTGAGTCGCCAGGAAGCAAATATAATTTACCTTCTGGTAATTGCCAATAACAACTACTCCAGTGCAGATTTTCATTTTTCAACACTGACAAAATAGGCAAAACATAACCCACAGGTATTTCAGTTTCCTCTTCATAAGCAGGAATTATACAACNAGGTTCCAAATTTTCTGCCCAAGAAATTGAACTAAGTGGCAAACGAAACCCCAACGGTGAGTCGCCAGGAAGCAAATATAATTTACCTTCTGGTAATTGCCAATAACAACTACTCCAGTGCAGATTTTCATTTTTCAACACTGACAAAATAGGCAAAACATAACCCACAGGTATTTCAGTTTCCTCTTCATAAGCAGGAATTATACAACTTGACTTAATCCCCAACTGTTGCGCAATAGTTAGCATGAAAATTTTGGCTTCTGTTTGAGAATGACCGTAATTCTTGTTATCCTCTGCAATAAAAGAGCGATCGCCCCAAATAGGAAGCCCATCTTTACGCCAATAACATCCTAACGCCCACCTTGGCAAAGCTTCACCCGGATACCATTTACCCAAACCATAATGTAATAATCCCCCATTCTTAGCAAATCTTTTTTCCAGACGGTCTAACAATTCTCCCGCAAGTCGGCGTTTTTCATCTCCCAAAGCTTCTACTCGCCATTGCTGAGATTCAAAATCATCAATAGAAATAAAAGTAGGTTCTCCTCCCATAGTTAACCCTAAACCCAAACGTCTTAGTTTTGCCTCAACTTCCCGACCGAGGTTATCAATTTTTTGCCATTCCTCTTCACTGTAAGGTTTAGTAGGTCTAGGTTTTTCTTGATAACGAGAAACCTTGACCGAAAATTCTAAGTTAGACCCGCAGGGTTCAGTTGTACCTTTAACTGGATTTGCTGAAGTAGGTTCTGGAGTACAGACCAAGGGGATATGACCTTCTGCTGCCAAGAAACCAGAAGTGGGGTCTAGACCTATCCAACCCGCTCCCGGCAAATAAACTTCGGCCCAAGCGTGTAAGTCTCCATGGTCCGATTCTGGAGTAGGGGAATTATCAAGAGGAGGGATATCTTCTTTAAGTTGAATTAAATATCCAGAAACAAACCGAGCTGCTAAACCATAATGACGCAAAATTTGTACTAATAACCAAGCTGTATCTCGACAGGAACCAATTTTTTTATTGAGAGTTTCTTCACAAGTTTGAATACCTGGTTCTAGTCTAATTTCATAATTAATATCTTGGGAAAGTTGTTGATTAATAGAATTGATAAAATTAGTAGTATAGATATCTGTTTGTCTGTTTTTATCGATCCATTCCTGTAGTAATTTCCCAGATTCAGCGATTTCCAAAAAAGGAGTTAGTTGTTTGTTTAATGGATTTTCATAAACAAAAGGATATTTCTCTGCATAACTTTCCAGGAGAAAATCAAAAGGATTTATTGGTTGAAGTTCAGCAATTATATCAACTTCTATTTTGAGTTTATCTGTTTTCTGAAGAAAGTTAATTTTGCTAATAAAATTACCATGGAGGTCTTGTTGCCAAGTAATTTGATGTTCTTGAGGTTCAATTTTTAATGAATAGTTTTTAATTGGAGTCTGACAATGAGGGGAGGGACGCAATCCTAACTGATGCGGTCCGAGAATAATAGGGCGATCAAAATTATAAATAAGTTGATGATTAAGACTGACTTTTATTGACATTATTAATTCTGTTGTGAAAGACCAAGTAAGTAGTTTTTGAGACTTTTTTTATC
>NZ_LGSU01000859.1 GCF_002260545.1 Hydrocoleum sp. CS-953
GAAGCTGCTGTAAAGCAGGTTCTATCTTTGAGAGAGAAACAAGGAAAAGACCTTTGCCTAAGAGTAGGGGTACGTCAAGGTGGATGTTCTGGAATGTCTTATATGATGGATTTTGCAGATCTTAGCACAATTAGAGATGATGATGAAGTTTTTGATTATGATGGGTTTAAGGTTGTTTGCGACCGCAAAAGTATCCTTTATCTCTATGGTTTGATGCTTGACTATAGTGACGCTTTGATTGGCGGTGGGTTCCAGTTTACTAATCCTAATGCAACTCAAACCTGTGGTTGTGGTAATTCCTTTTCAGCTTAAATATTAATTAAATTAAACTACATCTTTAGATAAACTAGATAGATAGATGTGGTATATTTTCCTTCTAGAAAGGTAGGGGTACAGTATTTACTGTGCCCCTAAATATTGTGTAAATTGATTTTTCTAGTGTCAAATCTTTAATTTGGGCTTGCTTAATAAGTCTTTTAATAGCGGGAAGGAGTCAGGAGTTAGGAGGAATGGGAATTATAAAGTAGGTAGTCAGAAAAATAGTCNAAACTAGATAGATAGATGTGGTATATTTTCCTTCTAGAAAGGTAGGGGTACAGTATTTACTGTGCCCCTAAATATTGTGTAAATTGATTTTTCTAGTGTCAAATCTTTAATTTGGGCTTGCTTAATAAGTCTTTTAATAGCGGGAAGGAGTCAGGAGTTAGGAGGAATGGGAATTATAAAGTAGGTAGTCAGAAAAATAGTCCCTTAATTTTTCTGCCTTACATTACCTTAAAATGCTCACTTTTTCAGCTCCATCAACTGAAAATCTGGTACTTTTTCCAGACCTAAAATTCTCAAACCTTTATATGTCAATGCTTTGATGTTTAATCAGCAAACCCTAATTTAACTAGCTATCAGCTATTAGCATTTCACCTAGCCTCTTGCAGAGGAAATACCTCTTGCTTCCTGTTGAAATACCTGACTAGGGCCTAAAAAAAAGTCAATCATCCTGACCGCTGACTGCTGACTACTGACTGCTTTTTAACTTTTTGTGATTAATTTTTTAAACTAGAAAACCTAGAGTATTACCATCTAGAAATAAGGTCTCAAACCTCCTCCTTGAATGGGATAAAAAGGAAATTTAAAATTTTCTTGCTTTCTTTTCAGTAGGAGATACTATTAACTAATAACTGATAACTGAAATGACTCAAACACCAGAAGAATTATATAAAGAAGGATTAGAAAGATATAAGGCTGGAGAAGACCTAAAGACTTTAATTCCATTATTTAAAGAAATTACTAACCGTTCTCCTAAAAGTAGTAGTAGTTGGATTAGCTTATCATGGTTATATCTATTAGAGAAAAAACCTAAATCAGCCCATAAAGCAGCTAAAACAGGAGTTAAACTTAATCCAGACGATCCACAAGGCCGAATTAACTTGGCTTTAGCAATGCTGGAAATAGGAGAAAAGGGTGTTAGACCTCATGTAGAGATAGCCCAGCAAATGATTATGGCTGATAAAGATTGGCTCGAAGAAATTCAAAATAATATTCAGGATGGTTTCAATAGAAGAGGTGAATGGCCTAGCCTTAGTCGAGTTAACAGTTGGTTATTTGATGTTTAAACTAAATTTTTTGGCTAAATTAAAAAATTGACTAAAAAATAAAGTCAATAGCTTCCCCTTTTCAGGGGATAAAAAAGGAAATTAGGAATTTTATTGCTTCCAACTTCAATCAGTCATAGGTACTTATAACTAATGACTGAAATGACAAATGTATAGCCTTTAAAAAAACTTCATAATTCATATAAAAACTTTACGTCAAACCAGAAAAAATCATGTTATTATTTGTAGAACTTCAGAGATTACTTAATCACCATAAAGTAGAAAATCCCTAAGAGCTTAATAGCTCTACTAACTATCTAGATAATAATCGATCAAAAACTTGAAAAATGCTAATTTGGCAGCAATTTTCTAGTTAAAGCTGAACAAGAGGATTAACTTACAAATATTTAAGTATAAAACTTAAAAAAAAGTTCCGAAAANGATAATAATCGATCAAAAACTTGAAAAATGCTAATTTGGCAGCAATTTTCTAGTTAAAGCTGAACAAGAGGATTAACTTACAAATATTTAAGTATAAAACTTAAATTTAAGTCAATCAATATTCTATAAAGTCAGGCTAGCTAAGAGAAATTATTTGCACAATTCCAGGTGAAGATGAAGTGCATTAGTAATATTCTATGAAAACCGAAAAAAAATTGCTCAAAGTCAAAAAAAACTGACTAGGCAAGAATAAAAGTAGGTTAACTAAACACAAATCAGTCAAAAATGTTTTTTTTAGGATGTGAGGTTGCTACTTAAAGTACCCAAAGTTACAGAGTAAGCCTAGGGATGCTAAACCAGTTTTTTAGTAGTTAGTAAGCTGAGTAAGAGAACTAAAAAGTCTCTTCTATAAATCTCAATTAAGAGAGTCAAACCTAATTTTAGATAATACTAAGGAGTTGAAGTACAATGACATTTAATAATCAAGTTAATAATCTAGATGACGTTAATGTAAAGCCTGAAACTCGTAACCACAAAGGATTTTTTGTTCAGGAAGGCGATTATAAACTAATGAGTATTGATGAGTCTGGTTGGGCTTTAATTTGTCTAGATGATGCAGTATGTCATTATGTAGATCCAGATAATTTGCAAGAAACAAAAGAATTAATCGAAGAATCAGCAACTGTTCAGAAATAAAAGTTTGAACTACCTATAGATTTAGATGGAAAAATGATTTGGGCAAGCTGCCTTCCTAATTATGGCAGCTTGATTCTTTTTGATAAATTTGACAACTTTCAAGAAGCCAAAATATTTTTTAGAGCAGGCTTAACATTAGGATACTGATACTCAAAGCCAGAAGCTTGAGTTTGTCTTGGTAAAACTTTTTGACCTTCCAATACAACTACAGCACCATCTCCCAATAACAATTCAATGGCAAAATTAGGTACAGGTATCCAAGAAGGTCTATTTAAAGCAGCCCCTAAATCTTGACAAAATTCTCCCATTCGTATAGGATTAGGAGCAGTAGCATTAAATATTCCTGCTATTTCTGGGTGGCGTAGAGAATGTAAAATTAAACCTACCAAATCATCAATATGCACCCAAGAAAACCATTGCCTACCACTACCAATAGGTCCACCAGCAAATAACTGGAAGGGAGTTAACATTTTCGACACAGTACCCCCCATACCCAATACAATACCAATTCGCAAAATAACCAACCTTACCCCTATATCCTTAACAGGTTGGGCAGCAGTTTCCCACTCCCGACAAACTTCCGCCAGAAAGTCATTGCCACTATTGCTAGTTTCATCAAAAGTCGCCGTTTCACTCGTGCCATAATATCCCACAGCCGACCCACTGACCAATACCGATGGTTTAGAATTAGCTTGGGCGATCGCCTCGACTAATTTTTCTGTAGTTACCTTGCGACTATCCATAATTTCTTGCTTCCGAGTGGCACTCCAACGCTCATCAGCAATACCAGCACCTGCTAGATTAACTACACCGTCGCAGCCATCTATAGATTTTTGCCAAGCACCAGACTGTTTTGGTTGGTAGGCAACTATCTCTAGATTAGGATAGGCTGAGTTAGGAAAAATTCGTTTAGCTTTTTCTAGGTTGCGGGTCAAAACTAATATTTGTTCTCCCTCTGAATGTAGACGCTCGACCAAGCGACTACCGACAAACCCTGTTGCTCCTGTAATAGCTACTTTCATTACTCAAAAATCTATTCACGATACTTTTATCTTTATATAGTAGTGGAATGAGACAGCTAATTTTGTCTATTAGGGTAGGATTTATAGCAATCCTATTTCAATTGTAATATTTTTTTTGTAGTTAGGAGTCAGGAATCAGAAGTCAGAATTTTGAAGGTTTTTCATCAATCTTAACTATTATAAAAATTCTCACAAATCATTTAGAATTGCTATATCATTGAAATATGATGTATTAATTTCAACTGTAACTCCCCCTACTATTGCAAAATTTTAAGTGTGTCGGCCTACTACCGAATATTTGCTAACTATAAATATTAGTCATAGGTTGGGTTTTGCTACGCAATATGAAAAGTGCTAGCACAACTCAACAAAAACCTAAATAATATTAAATCAGGTAGCATTAGTATAATTTAGTATTAAGGAATAATAACTCTATCTTCCAGAAATGAACAACTTTTGGCTCCTACTGATAATAGGAATTATATTACTCTAAACTCAACCTGCAGAATATTTACTGACTATCAATATTGGTAGTAGCTTAGGTCAAGCCACAAAGAAGCCCAACAAAAATGTAGATAATATTGAGTTTAACTTGTTAAACTCAACCTACTTAATCTGGATTAATTGAACATTTATTGAGTGGGAAACAGGAAACGGAAAATATAAATTAGTAGTCATAATTTAAGATAGTTTTGCCTACCTACTTACTTAAATATTAGGTCACAAAAAAATCCATGGTGAAAAAATTAAACTTTTTAATTGCTGGTGTCAGTGTCATTGCAGCAGGCAGTATTGCGACATATCTTTACTTTAAAAATATAGCAATCAAGGTATCTAGTCCTCTCAATAGCGCCCAAGTTGTGCCAGAATCGGCAATTATGGCCACTTTTTTCCATCCTAATCAAGAAGCTATAACTAAATTAGAACAATTTGGTACTCCTGAAGCAAAAAAGTTGATTGGTCAGAGTTATGCAGAATTTCAGCAAGAAAATTTGGCCGAGACTAATATTGATTGGGAAAAAGATATTAAACCTTGGTTGGGAGGAGTAATGTTGGCTTTTGTACCTGCTGAAGAGGGGCAAAATACCGATCCTGTAAATATTTTGATGGTAGTGGGAATTAAAAATAAATTAGAAGCTTTGAGATTTGTGAGTAAGTTGAAAGGGGAAGATGAGAGCAAGGTAATAAAGAGAGAATATCAGGGGGTGACTATTCGAGAAGTTACTGACGATACTGGGAAAACTTTTAATTTAGCAATTTTGGGAGATTATTTAGCGATCGCTCCTATAGCAGCAGCAGTGGAAGATGCTATTGATACCTTTCAGGGTAAAAGTG
>NZ_LGSU01000086.1 GCF_002260545.1 Hydrocoleum sp. CS-953
ATATAACTTTTTTCTACTCCTAGACAGTTAACAGAATCATCATTTTCAACAATGATATGAGTTATCGTATATTTATCAATTAAATTCTGCAAAGCCTGACATTTAGCTATACCATAATTATCATAAAATTGTTGTGCCATTAATAATCTGTTATGCCATTCAATAACTTCTATATCTTTGTAGGGATGAGACTTGAGATTAATTAAAATTGGCGCACCTGTGGCAATTCTAAAATCAACAAATTTACCAGAAGCTATGGGAACTAAATAAGTATCATCTGGTTGTTTATTTTCTTTGACATATTCCATAATAATTGGTGTATCTTCCTGATTAATAGTTAGTTTCTCTAATTGCATTCCCACTCCTGAAAGAATGAACAGATATATTGCTACGATAGATAAAATTTCTATCGGTTTTTTGTATTGCCTAATCCAAAGATAATACCTGTCAAAAACAAGAGCCAAAATATAAGCCAATATCATACAAGTAGAAATCGGAACTAAAAAAGCAGAGACACGCCAGGGGGTCAGAAATGCTAAAGTATTGCTGCTAGAAAAAATTTTAATTACTGTCAGAATAACTGCCGTAGTAAAGGGAAAAAATAAGATAAAAAATAGTCTAGTTTTGCGGAGAAGATAGAGAGCGATCGCTACTACTAATATCTGAATTGGAGCAGCAGGTTCGGTTAACCAAATATCGGGGAAGGAATGATGAGGAATTCTATTGACAAGTAAACTTTCAGATATTTGAAAAAGTTCGGGAGATGTGGGTTGAAAAGTAANCAGAATAACTGCCGTAGTAAAGGGAAAAAATAAGATAAAAAATAGTCTAGTTTTGCGGAGAAGATAGAGAGCGATCGCTACTACTAATATCTGAATTGGAGCAGCAGGTTCGGTTAACCAAATATCGGGGAAGGAATGATGAGGAATTCTATTGACAAGTAAACTTTCAGATATTTGAAAAAGTTCGGGAGATGTGGGTTGAAAAGTAATAGTCATATAACTGACTACTGGTAAAACTATGATGAATGAAAATGTACCTATTAATAATGATTTTTGGAGATTATTTTCATTTTTATAGGTGAGAATCATATAAGCTAAAGTTAGTAAAGCTGCACTAGGGAGATATGTGGGATGAAATGTTGCAGCTATCCCTAAAGCTAAGACTGCTAAAAAAGGTTTATTTCTCAGAAAGCTATAGATGGAAAAGATAATTAATACTCCAAATGTACAGGGTTGAAAATATCCTCCGAGAATATATTGTTCTGCTAAACCATAGTGGAGATGTACATGAGTTTTCAAGTCAAAAATTCTGATTTGTAGACAGTGGATAGTCAGGATAAGGAGAAAGTAAATTAGCAGTTTTAGTCGAGAACTATTAATTTTAAAAATTACTGAGGCAATGCCAAGCATACTATAAACATAGATGCCGAAAATTAGGATGTAATAAAAGTATAAAAAATTCTCATGGAAGTAGGTATAAGTGATTTTAACTAAAAAAGTAAAAGCAGGTAGAGGGTCTAATGTATTAGCTAACCAATCTTTGTTTAAATAACCTAAACTAGCTTGGGATAATCCTTGTAAAAATTTAGTATGTTGATTTGAGGTATATAAAGGATCTTGGGTATAGGAAATTCCAAAAATTAAGCCTAAGATAAAAATTTGTAAGACGAAAATAATAAATTTTTTTTTGAGTATTTGTTTCATTTTTCAAGTAAGANATCTTGGGTATAGGAAATTCCAAAAATTAAGCCTAAGATAAAAATTTGTAAGACGAAAATAATAAATTTTTTTTTGAGTATTTGTTTCATTTTTCAAGTAAGAAGGAAGCAGGAAGAAGGAAGAAGGAAGAAGGAAGAGAGAAAAATTTCTAGGAGGAAATTGATATAGCAATCTTAAATAGGTTATCATATTTTATAGTAAAGGTTTGGTTTGCAAATGCCATTTTTGCTTTGGTTTGGAGACCAAAACCCTACAGTTTTTTTCACAAATAATTTGGGGTTAGTCAGCAGAAAGCTCAGATAAACTCTACTCAACTTTTGCTTTGGTTTGGAGACCA
>NZ_LGSU01000860.1 GCF_002260545.1 Hydrocoleum sp. CS-953
CCTAGGAGTAGTAAGTCAGTTATGGGTAGATGTTGATAGACGAGAGGTGGTAGCTATTGGACTACGGGACAATATATTGGCAGTGGCTGGGATACCCAAGTTTATGTTTCTCAAGAACATCCGTGAAATAGGCGATGTTATCTTAGTAGATGATGAAGAAGTAGTAGAAGAAGATATTGATGCTAAGCCTATAGTAGCCTGATAAATAGTGAAGTCTTGACAGAAAATGGCGAACTATTAGGTCGAGTTAGAGGTTTCAAACTTGATACCAGAGATGGCAAAGTTTTGTCATTGATTATCGCTTCTATAGGTATACCCCAAATTCCAGAGCAAGTTATTAGCACTTATGAACTGTCAATTGATGAAATTGTCAGCAGTGGGCCAAATCGTCTAATTGTATTTGAAGGTTCTGAAGAAAAACTACAACAGTTAACAGTAGGAGTATTAGAACGTCTAGGTTTAGGAGAGACACCTTGGCAACGAGAGGAAGAGGGATTATATTATCCTCCTACCGTAAAACCTGAGAATCAATTAACTTCAGGAACACCAGTTACTCGTGACCCCATTCGTACAGTATCACCCGCTCGTCAGGAAACATGGGATGAAGATTGGGCTGAACCAGAGCCAATCAGAGGTAGAGTAGTTGAACCAGAACCAGTTTATAATGACTATTATGAGCCAGAAGAGACTTCTCCTCCACGGCAACTAGAACGAGAAGCAGTCTATGATGAATATTATGAGGCAGAACCTATAGCCCAGCCATCAGGACGTCAGGTCAGACGAGAAATTGCTAATGATGACTACTACGAAGAAGATAATTGGGGCGACTCAGGTGCTGAATATGATTATGAAGAGGATAAAAATCAGCAGAAAGAGTATCAAGCAACCCCAGAGTATAAATATGATGAGGAGATAGAGAAAGATGCTTGGGCTGATGATGAGGCTCCAAAACCTTATCAAGCAACTCGTGTGAATATTCCTCANGTCAGACGAGAAATTGCTAATGATGACTACTACGAAGAAGATAATTGGGGCGACTCAGGTGCTGAATATGATTATGAAGAGGATAAAAATCAGCAGAAAGAGTATCAAGCAACCCCAGAGTATAAATATGATGAGGAGATAGAGAAAGATGCTTGGGCTGATGATGAGGCTCCAAAACCTTATCAAGCAACTCGTGTGAATATTCCTCAGAAAACTAAGGTGCCAGAATATGAGGAGTAAGTAGGTTATTAATTTAGCTTCCTTTGGGATAATTCCCACGCCTGAAAAGTTTGAGCGTGGGATAAGAACGGTTGAATATGGTAGATGGGTTGTTTCTCAGAAAATTTTACCTGGGGAGTCCAGAAACTTGTTGCCCTAAGACTACAGCCTCCCCTGTCCAATATTCTTGCATCTCGTTAAAAGTNCGCCTGAAAAGTTTGAGCGTGGGATAAGAACGGTTGAATATGGTAGATGGGTTGTTTCTCAGAAAATTTTACCTGGGGAGTCCAGAAACTTGTTGCCCTAAGACTACAGCCTCCCCTGTCCAATATTCTTGCATCTCGTTAAAAGTTTTAAGCTGTTGGCCATAGAGCGGGTTGCCAATGGTTACTGTTTGTGCTGTCTCATCAACTTGCAAGAGTACGACTGCGTGTGCAATATATCCGCCATTTACTGGTTCTTTAACGTGTAGCAAGGCTGGTAGGTTTAGGTTTATTAGCTCAGTAGTTTTTAGTGAGTCTCGAAAATGGCAGGCTAAACCTAGACGATGCAAAGCCCGCATTTCAGCTAGGGTGCTAGTCCCAAATCTATTTGTGCCTGTAAGGATAATTGCGTCCTTTTCCGAGAAATTGAGAAAAGTACCAGTTATGCGAGCAATTGTAGCAATACTGGCAGGAGCGCAAGTGTAGTTTGTTGTTTGTAATACGACTTCTTCAACTACTACTGGTTCCCCTAATAAATTTGTGACGGGAAGAGAGTAATGGATTAGTCCTGCTAATGGAATTGTGATTATTATTACTGCTAAAATTAGCTTTCGTAAACGTTGGCGATCGCCTCGAATAGGTAATTCTATACCTAGTAAAATACCTATACTAAACCATCCTAAACTCAAGACAAAATCATTAGTATATTCTCCATAGAATAACAAAATAATTTTGGGAAACAATTTTAGATTAGCTTTGGCACTTACTAAAAATGTGATGATAACTGTAGCTAGGAATATTAATATTATATAAGTTAATCTTTGATGATTTACTAAAGCATTTTCTGCTGTTATTCCTCTATCTGCTAACTTCTTACCTAAGTATAATCCTAGTATTATTGAAACCAAGCAAGTTAAAACAATTACAATCATTTTTATGAGATTTGATGGAAAAATACATTATGGTTTGCTGAAAAAGTATTTTTTGTAAAAGTAGGAGTCAGGAGAAACAGAGAATTTAGAGGAGGTAATGGGAGGAATTATCATTTTATTTTTCTGTAATATTGAGCAAAAAAAATGCTAAGTTTTTGAACCTTTTTCACCTAAAATTTCGTACTTTTTCCAGAAATAAAAAGGCTCAAAGGCTTTACTGATAAAACCTTTGATATTTAATTAGCAGAGCAATAATTATGGTTTGCTGAAAAAGTCTTTTTTAAGGAGTAGGGGAGCGGGGAAGTAGGTACGGACGTTGCACAGGCAAAAATGCGTTTTCCGTTCCGGAATGCTCCGCAAACATGTCGCACAGCGTTAGCGGAGCTTTGCGTTAGCAAAACGTCCGTACGGGAGTAATTTTTTTGCTCAACTATCCTCCCAAAATTCTAACTTTTTGATTTTTCGGGAACCGTGCATAAAGAGCTGAAAACTAGGTACTTTTTCCAGACCTAAAAANAATGCGTTTTCCGTTCCGGAATGCTCCGCCAACATGTCGCACAGCGTTAGCGGAGCTTTGCGTTAGCAAAACGTCCGTACGGGAGTAATTTTTTTGCTCAACTATCCTCCCAAAATTCTAACTTTTTGATTTTTCGGGAACCGTGCATAAAGAGCTGAAAACTAGGTACTTTTTCCAGACCTAAAAAGACACCTTATTTCTTGTCAATGCTTTGATATTTAATCAGCGGAGCAATAATTAGGGTTTGCTGAAAAAGTATAAGTGGTAGGAGTAGGAGTCGTAGGGGCGTTTCATGTCGCTCCGCGAAACGGCCGTTAGCTTCGCATAACTATCGTTAACGCCCCTACAGGAGGAATGGGGAATTTAGAGGAGGTAGAAGGAAGAATTAGTAAGAGTTATTTTTCTACCTTATGCACCCTAAAATCCTAACTTTTTAAGCTTTTTAGACCGAAAATATTGCACTTTTTCAAGACCTAAAAAGGTACCTTATTTCTGATAAATGCTTTGATATTTAATCAGCGGAGCAATAATTATCAATTATCAATTATCAATTATCAATTATCAATTATCAATTATCAATTATCAATTATCAATTATCCATTATCAATTATCAATTATCCATTATTAATTATCCATTATTTATCTCCCCTACTCCTCTGCTTCAGAGAGAGTGCTTTTTCTGCCATAGCAATTAATTCTGCCGATGAGTTATTTTCTTGGGGAACCATACTTGATATCCCAATACTAATTGTGACAAATTCATTAATTGGAGATTGACTATGAAGAATTTTGAGATTTTCTACTTCCGATCTGATATTCTCAGCAATAATTAAAGCACTTTTAGTATTAGTATTCGGTAGAATTATTGCAAATTCTTCTCCTCCATAACGAGCGACTAAATATTCGGGAATATTCACAATTTCCTGAATAGTTTTTGCTATTTTTTTTAGACAATCATCTCCAGCTTGAGAACCATAATTATCATTATATAATTTGAAAAAGTCTAAATCGCAAATAATTAACGATAGAGGCAAATTTTCTAGTTTCATTCTCTGCCATTCTTGCTCTAAATATTGATCGAAGCGATGACGATTAGCTATTTGAGTTAAACCATCCAGAGTAGCAAGTAGAGATAATCTTTGATTAGCTAATTTGAGAGTATATTCAGCTTTTTGACTTTGTATCACTACTCCTAAATGAGTGCCTACTATTTTTAGTAAATCAATTAAATGCTGATTTTTTGGTAGAGTTTCTTGCTTAAAAAATACTAAAATTGCTAATACCTCATTGCTCCATAAAATTGGCACAGCAAAAGCAGATTTGAATCCCATTTTTAAAGCCAGATTATAACGTTCAAATTCTTGAGGTGATATTTCAGAAATATCCTCTATCCATTCTGCATCTTTAGCTTGCCACACTCTACCTACTAAATCTATATTAGGAGTAAAACTTAATTTTTTACTATAATTTTGAAACTCAGAAAAATCCTGTGAATTAAGATAGCAAGATTGACTATATAGAAGTCTAGAATTATCAGAATTAGGAAGCCAAGCTTCACCAAAATCCCACCTAATATTTGCACAAACATGATTGATAGTAACTTCTAGGGCAGAATGAATATCTAAGGTGGTACTAATCGCAGGAGTAGTTAACAACAAAAAACGGATTTTTTCTTCATAATTTTGACGTTCAATAACTTCTTTTTCTAGCTCTAATTTTTTCTCTTTTAACTCTATTTGTAGTTGATAAATAGATAGTTGATTTTCGACTCTTGCCAATACTTCCCGAAGTTTAAAGGGTTTAGTAATATAATCTCTACCTCCTACTTCAAATGCTCTAACTTTATCTACTTCTTCACTATAAGCACTAATAAAAATTATTGGTATTTCTTTGGTTTGTTCTAAAGATTTTAGTTTTTGACATACTTCATAGCCATCTATATCTGGTAAATTAATATCAAGTAAAATCAAATCTGGTTTAGCAATTTGTGCGCCATTAATTGCAATTCTACCATTAATAGCTTTTCTCACATGATACCCATGATGCTCAAGCATAGTTGATAATAGTCGTAAATTTTCTGGTGCATCATCAACGACTAAAATATTTTCTGGCAAATATTGAGACTTTTTTTTGTTCATCATTCCTCACTTTCTATCAATTCAGGGAATAGGGAATAGGTATGGAGGGAATAGAAAAAAACCTAAATTATCAGCTTTTAGGCATAATAG
>NZ_LGSU01000861.1 GCF_002260545.1 Hydrocoleum sp. CS-953
GAATTACACCTATATAGCAATTCCCAAGAAGCGTGAGGTACAAAATTCTAGGTTTTAGGGAGCACTTAAGTGGGAATAGGTATGGAGGGAATAGAAAAGAAATTAAAGAGCTTGTGTACCTCATAAGCTTGAGCAACGCTATACTTTTATTGATACTCTCGTTTAATTGATTTTGCCCATAATAAAAATGGTATTACACCACCTCCTAATAATGCTGCTAATGTGAATAGAAAAATGATAATTCTAGTCAGACGGGGTAGAGAGCGCGACACCCAAGGAAATACATAAGGTTCCCGTTCAGAATCTACTAAATTATTAGGTAAGTTAAAACTAACTTGCACGTTATGTAACGAACCACGGTCAGCATTTATGGGTTGAATATAATTAATTTGATACTCATCAAATAAAGCTTCTAAAAATTCAGTCAAACTATTAGAAATACTCTCAACATTTCCAGAAAATTCAGCAATACCTCTAGTTACTCCTGCTATTTGTTGAAGTCGCTTTTGGTCAACAAATTCTTCGGCTGCAAGTTCGCTTAAGCTTGCCGAATCATTACTTTTTTTTCTGCCTCTTTTACTAATATCTCTAATAGTTGGAGGTTGCTTTAAATTATATTTTTGCTGCAACTGTTCGGGAGTCAAACCATAGCCTAAAGTATGTACAGTAATATTAGGATAACTTTTTAGAATAAACATCATTTTTTCAAAGTCTTGTGCTTCTAATTCTGGTTCATTTTCTCTCTCTCCATAAATACTATGATAGCCATCAGAAAGTAAAATTATTGAACGTCTTGACTGAGGTAAATTAGAATTTGCTGGTAGATTAAAACGACTATCTTCAGGATTACCAAAAAATTGTACTGCCTGGCGCAAAGGCTCATAAATATCTGTCGCTGCACAAAGATTATTCAGTTTACTCTCTAATTTTTTGAGAGTTTGTTCGACTTTTTTCTTGCCAGCTAAAACAAAATTATCTAGTTCTTTTTTCGTTACTTTATTTCCCGGACAATTTTGACCTCCTTTGCCAAAAGGAACGATAGAAATTTTGGTATTTTCCCCCTTTTTCGCTAAATCTTGATTGAACTTTCTAATAGCAGCGATCGCTCCTTCTAATTTAGTTTTTCCCCCACTACTATCTAATTGTTTCATACTGCCACTAAAGTCTAATAAAACAATTACCCAACCAGGAGGTAATTCTTCGGGTTGAGGAATTTTTAAATTAATATCTGCCTGATTTAAAGTTTGACATTCTCTCGTGTTGGAGTCGGCTTTCGGCGGACAAACTGTTAAGTTAAAGTTATCTTTTTGCAGACCTTTTACTGGTTTATTGTTTTCGTCGTAGACTTTCACGCGGAGCGTAACTTCTCCTTCATTCCGGTCAGGAATAGCTTCAATAATTTCCAGATTTTTGACTTCAGCGAAACTCGGATTAATGTAGAAATTTACTATTAATAAAGATAGACTAACCTTGCGGGTCCAAGAAGCGATTATAGTAGACAAATCTGAATAATTTTTTACCATTATAGACACCAGATAATTAATAGTTAATAATTAATAATTAAGAGTTTATATTTAATAATTATAACAATCAGGAATAAGATCTGAGAAAAAACTGTACGGGTTTGGTCTCCAAACAACATCTGAGCTAGGGNGACTTAGGAAAAAGAGCTCCGAAAAATTAAGAGTTTATATTTAATAATTATAACAATCAGGAATAAGATCTGAGAAAAAACTGTACGGGTTTGGTCTCCAAACAACATCTGAGCTAGGGTTTGGAGACCAAACCCCTACGATAAATAATTACAAATTCTCACAAATCACATAAGATGCCTACCTTATTATAGACTAACCTTGCGGGTCCAAAAAGCGATTATAGTAGACAAATCTGAATAATTTTTTACCATTATAGACACCATTTTCGGCATGAAATGTAATTAAGTCGTTATGTTTAAGTTTAATTGGTGTACTTTCCTTTAAGCGATCGCCTTGATATTCTATTCTATTGAAAAATTTGAGATTAGGTACTAGAATTGTTTGGCTAGGTGCTAGGTCTAAGTCAGCAATATGTAATGGTAAACCAGGAATACAAATATTGACACCAAATTGTTGACTACCTAAAATTTTTAACTGAGCTGAACCTATTTTAACTTTGCCTCTGGCAGGTAATTGAATGGATAATCCTTCTTCAATTTTGTCGGCAAATTCATTACTCACAAATTTGAGTCTGGGTAATAATTCTTTCTGAACATGAGGATAATTATTAGGTGTTTGATTTTGACTAATATTGATATCTTCAGTATATTCAAAACCAGCTCCAGCTCTGAGAGCAACTAGATGACTAGGAGAGGTAGAAAAACTCAATACTAAACCTAATAAACCTCCCAATAAAGAAAACCCTATTGTATCTTCCCAAGCTTTTAAAGTTATAGGCATTCCTCCCATTTTTTGTCGTATCCATTCAAAGATAATAGCCGCAATTAAAGCAGTCAAAATACTGGTACTTAAACTAATAGTAAGTCGTTGCCAAAAACGCTGTTTATCTCCTGCTTCTATACTGCGCCAGCGCCAAGTCAAACCTTCGGCTAAACCCACTGCTCCACCAATTAATATCCAGCCGACTATTCTGACAAATTCATCGGGTATAGTTAAGACTTTATCTCGTAATTGTGGATTGAGTAATATTTGTACTAATCCTCCAGAAGTAATGCCAATTAAAAATCCTAATCCAGCAGCAATACTTAGGGGTATTATACCTCTGCTGAAGTTGCGTTTAAATCGGGTAGGATTACTTAAAAATATATCTGTGGCTACTATGCCAACTGCGAGAGAAATTGCGATGCAAGGAAATAATGCTAGTTCGGGAAATTTTTGTAACCAGCCTAAATCGCTGAGGATAAATTGACCGATGCTCCAACCGATTAATGCGGATGTAATTCCTGACAGAATATATAGATATATTCTCATAATTTATGGTTAATCTTGATTTTGATAGAGTCAGAATTAGTAGGTAATTAGTAAGTAAGCATTCAGCCATCAGCTATTAGCTAGCTTCTTGCAAAGGAACTGCATTATCAGCTAGAGGAGGAGGTAAAAGCAACCCTTGAAATTGAGATAGAATTAAAAGTTACTGCCAAAGTATGCTCCTTTAACCTTAGAAAGAATTATTCATTATTTGCTGAGAGCTAACTGCTAAGAGCTGAATGCTTACATTAGCAAGTATACAAATTTTTGAAATAGTTTGCATTTAAAATAGTATACCCCAGAATGTCATTTCAGTTATCAGTTATCAGTTAACAGTTATCAGTACCTACTACGGAAGTAGAAGGCTTGAGACCTGATTTTATGGTCAATAGTATATTGGCATAAATTCAGAATTCAGGATATAAGAAGAGAGAAAAATAAGGTATTAAGGATAAGAAAGTTTTATTATACTTAATCATCCGGACATGATATTACTACAAAAGCTTTTATTGCTGTTTGGGTAGCATTCCGCAGGAAAAGCTAACAGCTAATAGCTGAATCCTTACAAAATAAGTCAGGCTCGACCAGGATTTTTCACACTGATGCGCGGATGATTAAAAGGCAGGAATAAATAATCAAGAAAAAGTCATATTTGTTTGTCATTCTCTTGTTATCCTGAAAAAAATTTGCCTGGTTTATACTAATAAAATTTCTGGTGATGATTGCCAATTTTTATTGCTCATTTTTTGATATATAGACCTAGTTTATCAAGTTTAGTTACTCTGGATGAGCTAGTATAAATCAATAGAGTTAAGATAAGACCAAAACTCTGATGGTATGGAACCATTAGAGTAGCTCTTCAGATTACATAATTGCCAAAAAAAATCTTTAAGTTAACTGCATTCATCTACTTTCCTTCTTCCTTCTTTACTCTTCAAAAAATCCTTAACTGAATTGTATTGTAGTATAAATTTATTTCCATTTCTGTACAAATAAATTAATTTGATTAAAAAGAGTCCGAAAACNCATCTACTTTCCTTCTTCCTTCTTTACTCTTCAAAAAATCCTTAACTGAATTGTATTGTAGTATAAATTTATTTCCATTTCTGTACAAATAAATTAATTTGATTTCCCAGAGGAATTTATCACTTAGAGAATCAAAAAAATCTCAAAAAATTCAAAATCTAGGTTGACAAAGTAGGCTTGACAAGATATTCTAAACATAATGGAAAAGGTGCGCTCATATATAGTAACAATGTGGTGGCCTAAAAATCAATAAAACTCGAAGTTTTAGCATTTGTGCATCAAGAAAATGTGATTTATCGGGATATTAAACCACAAAATTTGATGCGCCGTCGCCAGGATGGGAAAATAGTTTTAATAGACTTTGGGGCAGTAAAAGAAATTAGCACTTTAATAATAAATACAGCAGGACAAATAACTGTTACTCTAGCAGTAGGAACTCCTGGTTATATGCCAAGCGAACAGGCGATATAGCTGCCGCTAGGCTCCGCCAACGGCAAACCCAAATTCAGCAGTGATATTTATGCAGTGGGGATGATTGGCATTCAGGCATTGACAGGAGGTAAGAGAGAAGTTAGCATATCTATATAGATAAGATGGTGTTCGACCATACGGCACTAATTATAGTGAGAATATCCCGCATAATCACAAAATTATACACCATATATAGCGGTACTCCGTAAGTCCTGTTAAGGTCATTTAATGGGACTTGATATTACCCTTTGCCTTCGGGAAAAGTTTCCCTACTCTAGCCCTGTTCCCTATACCTCAGCATGATAAGCATTCACCTGAAAATGATATTACTCTCCTCTGTCTCAATACTCCTCAGTTAAGAAAAGTTATCGGTTTAGACAAGTAGGGTGGATAGCCATTTGAAAGTTCAGGCTAAAATCTCGACACCAGACCTTGTTGCCCAAGTGGCAAAATTACCAATTGACTCATTGGTAACTGTAAAGCTGCCATCAGTATCTGAAAAAGCTACAGGCATTGTACTCCAACCCGGATCTTGTCGCAGAAGAGCAACATCAGTTCGATTATCACCGTTGAAGTCACCCGTTAACACCTCGACACCAGACCTTGTTGCCCAAGTGGCAAAATTACCAA
>NZ_LGSU01000862.1 GCF_002260545.1 Hydrocoleum sp. CS-953
ATAAAATATAGTAGTTAGGAGCCAGAATTAATTAATCTTTTATCTGGTGAATTTCCAACGAATCAAATACTACTAAATCTAAGATTTGCTAGAATTTTTAAGACAATTTATTCATCCATTCCTACATAAAAAATTTAATTCTGACTCCTGAATTATCTATTGCTCAACCTACATAAATTCTCGTGGATCTGTCACATATCCAGTCAGTGCTGAAGCTGCTGCTGTGTAGGGAGAAGCTAAATAAACTTGTGCTTGTTTATTCCCCATTCGACCAGGAAAATTACGATTAGTTGTAGACACACAAACTTCTGGTTCATTTAACCGCCCAAATGTATCTTTTGGTCCGCCTAAACAAGCAGCACAAGATGGAGCAGCAGGTTCAATACAACCAGCATCTAAAAATATTTCAGAGAGGGTTTGACCATCATGTTTGACAGCAAATAAATCCTCATAAACTTTCTGAGTTGCTGGTACTAAATAAGTTGGAACTTTAACTTTATGACCTTTAATAAGTTTCGCTGCATGAAGAAAGTCAGAAGTTTTTCCACCAGTACAAGAACCAATATAAACTCTGTCAATTTTAACATCCTGACAGTTACGGGCGAGTTCTTTATTATCTGGAGAATGGGGTTTAGCTACTACAGGTTCTAATTTTGTCACATCATAAGAAGCATCACTATAAAACGTAGCATTCTCATCAGTATAAAAAGACTCAAATGGTTTATCGGTTCGCCCCCGCAAATATTCAAAGGTAGTCTCATCAGGAGCAATAACTCCATTTTTACCCCCAGCTTCAATGACCATATTGCAGAGGGTCATCCTTTCTTCCATTGTCATTTGTCCCACAGTTTCGCCAGCAAATTCCATTGTTCTGTAGGTAGCACCAGATACAGAAATATCTCCAATAATTTGCAGTATTAAATCTTTTGCCAATAAATAATTTGGCATTTCTCCATTTAAGACAAACCGCATAGTTGCTGGGACTTTGACCAATAGTTTGCCTGTACCTGTAATAAAGGCGGCATCAGTATTACCGATACCTGTGGCAAATTCTCCAAAAGCTCCTGCATTACAAGTGTGAGAGTCAGTGCCGAATAATACTTCTCCAGGACGGGTATGACCTTCTTGGGCTAGAGCAACATGGCAAACTCCTTTGTAGTCTGGGTTTGCTTTGAAATTTGAGCGATCGATAATATCGTAGAAGTATTTGATATTTTGTTCTTGGGCAAAGTCTCGCAAAATATCTACGTTACGATTAGCTCGTGGGTCAGCAGTGAAAATATAGTGGTCTGGTATAAGGACGATTTTTTCTTTGTCCCAAACTTTGGCATCTTCACCAAATTCTCGTTTGAATATGCCAATAGTACCAGGACCACAAACATCATGGGTCATTAATACATCAACGTTGATCCAAATGTTTTCTCCTGGGGTAACGGTAGATTTTCCTGATGCTTTGGCCAGGATTTTTTCAACCATGGTCATTGCCATAAGCGATCGCTCCACTTGTGATAATTTGATACTTTTATAGATGTATTTTAGACAACCTATAGTCAAAGGAAGAAGAAAGAAGAGAAAAGGTCAAGTATTTATATCAGCTTGTTTTAGATATTCTATAAGTCTGGGTCATACTGCTTTAACTCCTATATTTTTTCTTTATAAGCTCCGATTTTAATTTTGCTTAATTTTGGGAGTTTTGAAAGCTAAATTTGACACATATCATATATAGATGAATAAATTATTTTGGTGAAGTTGACTGATGGCAAAAATATTAACAGGTAGCTATTGAGAGTTAAGATGATTATGTTAAAGCAATAATTAGGATTATAAATAGCTTTTGTTCGGAAGATGATAGATATGGAATTTCAAACACCAGCTCAAGCAGAATGTTATTCAAAAATTTATCGACTGAGATGAAACATATAGAGATGAATAAATTATTTTGGTGAAGTTGACTGATGGCAAAAATATTAACAGGTAGCTCTTGAGACTTAAGATGATTATGTTCCCACAATAATTAGGATGATAAATAGCTTTTATTCGGGAGATGGTAGCTCTGGAATTTCAAACATCAGCTCAAGCAGAATGTTATTCAAAAATTTATCGACTGAAATGACACATATAGAGATGAATAAATTATTTTGGTGAAGTTGACTGATGGAAAAAATATTAACAGGTAGCTCTTGAGAGTTAATATGATTATGTTCAATAAATATTAGGATTATCAATAGCTTTTGTTCGGGAGATGATAGATATGGAATTTCACACACCAGCTCAAGCAGAATGTTATCAAAAAATTTATGGTTGGATGGAAGAATTATTTAGTGATTATCCTTGGGAAAAACTTGATGAACCAGGGTTTAGTATATTTTTAGGTTCTGCTTGGGTGGAAGTGAGAGTTTATCCTTGGGGTGAGGATAGTGTTATTAAGACTTGTTCTACTGTGGTTATTGGGGCTGAATTGAAGTCTGATTTACTAGAATTTTTATTGCGAGAAAATAGTAATATGCAGTTTGGTGGTTTTTCTTTAGATGCTGATGGAAATATTTTATTTCAACATAGTATAGTTGGTTCTACTTGTGACCCAAATGAATTAGAAGAGTCTGTTTTGGCAGTGTTGGAAGTTGCTGATGATTATGATGATAAAATTGTTGAAAGTTGGGGTGGTAAACGAGGGTTAGATATTCCACCTCAATAGTTTATTAAGGAAGGAAGAAAGAAAAATTAGAAAGCAATAAAGAGGTTGAAAAATCTCTATAGATGATTTTTTTCAGGAACTGAATTTTTGGCGTTGCATCATCATGGAATAATTGTGATATCTGCCAAAAATTTTTCTTTATCTAGCCATAGTTTCAGCTTCTGTAAACCAGAATTATTATCCTGGAACTATGAACTAATTTTCATGCTTTTTATTTTTCATCTTTTCTAAAAAACAGACTAAAGCTATGTTATTAACATTAAATATTTTCAATAAAATCTTCAACTTACATAATGTTAAAGTCTAAGCATTCAGCTCTCAGGAATAAAAATGAATGAACCTAACTTGATTTTAACTTCTACTACATTTTTAATCAGAGTATTGAAGCACAAGAAAGACTCGGTTGAGTTGTAAACCAATACAATTCTGTGGTAGGAAATGAGTTAATAATTCATAGCTGTTTAGCTAGCGCACAACTTTCCTGACGGAATGCTCCGCAAACGTTTTATATGTCGCAAAGCGAAACGCTGCGCGACATGGAAAGCGGAGCATTCCCTATACGAAAAAGCAAAGCTCCTCTGTTAGCGCAGCTCCTCCGCAGGAGGCAGGAGGCAAGAGGCTAGCTGAATGCTGACGTTAAAGTTATAGATAAATTTGTTGCTTAATTTGAAATTAATATTAAAATGAATCTAACTAATTTAGAAATTTTTGAGCAATTACATGAAGCTGTAAAAGGTTTACTATGGATGAGTGAATCTGATTATACCTTTGAAGCTTTAATTTGGGAATTTGGTGAAAAAATTTCACTGGATAATGAAGTAGTTTTGAAAATTACTAAACATTCTTTGGATACTCCAGTTAAAGTCATAGAATTTGATAGTTTTTTTCAATGGGCAATTACACCTAAAAATTGGCATAATTCAGAAGATGCTGATACAGTGAACAGATATCAGGAACTTGTCAGGATTATGAAACAATATTTAAGTGATTTAAAAGTCTATAAAGTGGGTGAAATTGAAATTGATGTTTATATAATTGGTAAGACTGATGTTGGAGACTATGCTGGTTTAGCTACAGTTTCTATTGAGACCTAAAATAATGGATAATGGATAATGGATAATGGATAATTAATAATTAATAATGGATAATAAAAACTATCTTTAATTAGAGTTTGCTGATTAATTCTCAAAGTATTGACATACAAAAGTAAGTGGATTTTTAGAGCCAAAAAAAGGTGCAACTCTTGAAGCTGGAGCAACCAAAAAGTTAGGGTTTTGGGCAGACTATGGCAGCAAAATCACTCTGATAATTCTTCCGACTATCTCCTCTAAATTTCCCACTCCTTCTGACTCCTGATTCCTACCCCTACTACTCATACTTTTTCATCAAACCCTAATTATCAATTATTAATTATTAATTATTAATTATCAATTATCAACTCGACTTTCAATCACATCTTGAATTTCTTTTGGAACTTTTGAAAGAAAATCATAACCAGTAGCAGATTCAATTTTATCTACAGAAACTCGGTAAGCTTTCCAATCACTTCTAATCCGATTTGAATTAGGCATATCCACTGCAATAACTCTAGTATTTTTGTTAACTCCTCTCACACCAACACCAGGTTTTAAAACTACTATAATTTTCCATGTTCGACTAGGAATAGTTAGTTTTCCTCCGGCAATAGTTGATTTTTTTCTATATCCTCCAGCGATAATATAAAGTTCATTTCCTGCTTCTACAAGTTCGCGAGAATATTGTTCTAATTCACGCCAAGTTTCCCGATTATTATCTGGAGCTTGAGGAATTATATTTGTCATTAAAAATGTGGCTGAATTATCTTTTTCATTAGCAGTACGATCTGCTGAAGGAATTAAATGTCCTCTGTCATAACCACTATTTCTATAATCATTTGGTCTAACATTATACCAGTCTTCAGGTAAACTCTCATCTGGGCGAAAATTATCCTGTCTTTCTACATTTCCTAACCAAGATTTATTTAATTGCCAACTTACCCAGTTTGCTGTTCCTTTCTTTCGGTTATATGACAATACATATTGCGGTTTTTCCATTAAATAATTATCTGAATTTTCAATAGAATTTGTGGCATTACTTGGATTTCCTAAAGTTATATGAACTTTGGGAGATGGTTTAAAAAGTAGAGAACATCCATTGGTAAGTGTAAGTAAAAGTATTGTGATTCCTAGAGTAATTTTTCGGGATAATTTTAGCATTTTGTATCCTTTTGTTTGTTAGTTTTACTAGAACTTTTTCAGTCATTAGTTAGAATATATCTATATTGATTGTACTATTTTATTGTAGGGGTTTGGTCTCTAAACCCAAGCCAACATAAACCTATCCTACTATTGTTAAAAACCTGATTAGACTGTTTGTAAAAGGAAT
>NZ_LGSU01000863.1 GCF_002260545.1 Hydrocoleum sp. CS-953
TTTAGAAATGGCAATGTATTGTTTTGTATTATTGCGTATGTCGCAATAGTAGGGAACGAACACCGAAACCACCTAATAGAAATAGACCAAAAATTGAACCTGGTTCGGGAACTGACTCTGGTGGTGGTTCTGGGTTTATGATATCTGAGAGTCGGCTACCTGGCTCGAAACTGGTATCAATATGTGCAATTTTATTCGGACTATATGAAAATTTGTTTTCATATATATTGATGGTGCGGTTGCCACCGTTTTCGTTTAAAACATGAGTCCCGATGGGTACGTTTGTTGTAGATAAACCCTGTAGATGATTGTAGAAAAAGTCAGAACCAACGGAGTTAGGAGCAAGTATGGAGTCGCCTACGAAAGAGCCGTTTGAGGTGATATGATGAATGCCAGTGAAAAAATTATCGAAGCCAAAATTAGCAAGAACTTGGTTGGCAGTGTAGGCAAAATCATTATGATCTGTGCCAATAAAAATACCACCTCCAACATCCTGTAGTGCTAGTGCTTGATTAACAGTCATTGCTCCAGCAGAAGCCGTCATGGTAATATTGTTTTTGTTGCGGAAGGCAAAGGAACTGTCAAGGATAAACTCTGGTTGCTTGTTTGCTGATCATGTATTGAGAGCATCGAAGTCTGCTGCATTAAGAAGGGAAGTTTTGTAGATTCCTGTATCAAACCAAATTTGGTCGTAATAGTCGATAGGTTTAGCATTGAGAAAAGATGCTAAATCTCCTGAAACATGGGTTTGCACAAAATCAACATCGAATACATTGCCATCTTCGTAGTTATCAACAAAGTCAGCGATGGTACTACGAAAATTGCCTAAGCTACCAGTACCCCAACCACGGATAGAGTTTAGGTAAAGAATATTGCTAGTTGCTGTAGCAGGTAGGGCAACAGCTAGTTGTAGAATGGCAAAGGAAACTAAAGGTTTGAACATTTTTTTGATCATCATAGGATTTGTAATGGTTAAGTTTTGGGTTAGATGTAGGAGCAAAACGCTGTTTGCACAATTAGTTAGACGTAGGTTGGGTTTTCGGCTAAGAGCCGACATGAAACGCTGCGCGACATGTTTGCGCTAGCATTCCGAAGGAAAAAGCGACAGCGCAACCCAACAACAAAGTTGTATCTGTTGTTTTTGGGTTTTTCCGTTGGAAATGCTCCGCAAACGTACCTCAACCCAACCTACGGTTAGATTAAATGTAGAAACACCCTCTGGTTACTGCTTTTATTCATAACTAAGGAAAGTCTAGCACAAGCCAATCAAAGCATTGTCGAAAATCAACAGCAAAAGATCAATCTTGTCGATCTTCGACAAAAAATATGTGGAGCGATACAATGCCTCGATAATTAGCTATAATTAAATTTTATGTTTGTAGTGCCCTGTCAAGCTTGAAAATGTGCATTAAAAAACCTCACCCCCCAACCCCCTTCCTATCCCCCCCTGCTCCCCTTTGAAAGGGGGGAGAGGAGGGAAGGGGGGAATTTCTCCCCTCTCTTCGCAGGAGAGGGGTTGGGGGAGAGGTCTTAGTACGTTGCTCCATCCTAACCCACAATTTAAGGCTTGACGCGCCAGTAGTTTTGCTCTAACCCAGAAATATAATAGGTTTTAGGACTAAAGTCCAACTACGAACCTGTTTTAGGACTAAAGTCCAACTACAAGCTACATTATTAATTTTTTTGAGAAGCGATCGCTCCTATAACCGATTTAGAAGTGCTAATGTATTATTCGGTCTTATTGCGATATACGCAATAGTAGAGAACGAACACCAAAACCTGCCAAGGCAAACAACCTAATATTGAACTAAGTTCGGGTGATTCCTTTGATTAAATGTTGACCCTGATTAAGTTATAGCATTTCTCAAAAACTTTTCTATATTTACTTGAGCAGGAGAGTAGGGGTGTGGGTAGGGAAGTTGTATAACAAAAATGCGTTTTCCGTCCCGGAATGCTCCGCTTTCCATGTCGCGCAGCGTTTTGCTGGCGCACAACTTTCCGTTCCGGAATGCTCCTAATTACGCACTTCGGCTGTCGCCGACATATAAAGCGGAGCTTTGCGTTAGCAAAACGTCCCTACAGGAGAAGTAAACATAAGAATAATTAACGTTAAATTCCCTCACATTAGCAAAAAGGTAATTTAGCTTAGATTAATTACTTAATAGCTGAAGTGTTACCTAAGTATAGCATTAATCCATCGGAATTGGTATTAACTAGAACCCGCCCCTACTATTACAACATTTTAGTTGTTCACGCCACTACTTATATCTCAATTATTCCTCCCTCTATTCAACTTATCAAGCTTTTGTAGAAAATAACTTTCTCGATATCCTCCCAATTGTCTCGATAATTCTAAACCTCTTTGAAAAGATGACATTGCCAAACCAAAAGCTTTTAACTGTGAATAAANGCTTTTGTAGAAAATAACTTTCTCGATATCCTCCCAATTGTCTCGATAATTCTAAACCTCTTTGAAAAGATGACATTGCCAAACCAAAAGCTTTTAACTGTGAATAAACTTGCCCCATGCGGTCATAAGTTTCCATCATCCCATAAACATTAACAAACTGTTGATCCATCAACAATTGCACCTTATATATTTCAATTGCTGCCTCTTTTTCATCCTGAGAAAGATAGAGAGCAGCCAAATTTTCTAAAGCATCACTAGCAGTTACAAATCGTTGAATTGATTGAGCAATATCATAAGCTTCCTGATAGTATTGACTAGCAAGATTAAGTCTGCCAAGTTCCTCATAATCTCCACCAATAGATATTTTTATCTCTGGAACTTCTACAATATTTTGTTGACCTTCGTAAAAATCTACTAACCTTTCTTTCGCCGTAATTGCTTGTAAAGGTTGCCCCCCTTGATTATAAATAAAAGCCAATTGTTCGAGAGTATTTACCTTTTCAAAATTACCACTTACAGGAGGATTTGTTGTTTCTATTTCAGATATTTCTGAACTACTCTGCTGCTGAACCTCCAATAATTCCTCATAGGCGATCGCTGCATTATCATAATCTAACCAATTCANCTAACCTTTCTTTCGCCGTAATTGCTTGTAAAGGTTGCCCCCCTTGATTATAAATAAAAGCCAATTGTTCGAGAGTATTTACCTTTTCAAAATTACCACTTACAGGAGGATTTGTTGTTTCTATTTCAGATATTTCTGAACTACTCTGCTGCTGAACCTCCAATAATTCCTCATAGGCGATCGCTGCATTATCATAATCTAACCAATTCAAATGTATTTCTCCTATAGCAGTTAAAGCTTGTTTTAATGTAGCGACATCCTCTTTTTTCCTTGCCTCAACAATAACTTGTTGATAAACTTCAACTGCTGGATCTTTAGCTCGAACTGTATTAAATGCCGAACCTAATGCTTGTAATAATTCCAAATTAGGAGGTTCTTCCTCTTGAATTTCTGGTTGTAAAATTTCCAGTCTTCTTGTAATCCATTCCACCTGTAATTTTTGACTATTATTCCATGCTATTTCAGCAACTCTTGACAAAGCTACCAACTCTTCTGCTTTACCAAGATAACGACGCAAACGCAATTCTCTGTTCCAAGTTTCAAAAGCTTTAGTTGTTTCTCCTGCTCCTAATAACCCTGCTGCTTCAACATTAAGTCTGTCAAGTTCTTGGGAAAGTTCTTCTCGTTTTTCTCCACTTAGAATTCCAGAAGTAGGAGGATTTGGTAATAGTGGATCTGGTTCAGTGCTTTCTAGGGGGTTAGGAGAAAATATATTTGGAGATTCTAAATTTTCCTCTGTTTCTGTTTGACGTTGAGAAATAATATTTATAGTTGTTTTTCTCAGAGTATATTCAGAAAATTCAGGAGTTTTTGCCAAACAATAAGTTGAAAAGTAAAGGTAAAAAAAACTGCTAGTTAGAAGTAAATTTTTAATTTTGAGCATTTTTACTAGATTGTTTAATGGTTAAAGTTGAACCATTAATTATAATTCAATCTAATCCAGTCGGGAAATCTGAACATAAAGATCGAGAAGCAGTAAGATTTAGAAAAATATCAAACTTTATCTATTGACTCGCTCTGGTAGCTTTAACACAGTCTGAAAACTAGAAAAAAATCGCTTTTATTTAACTACAACATGACTCACACTTTAACCAATAAACCCTGTTTTTGCTAGATATTTATCTGTTTAAACCAAGAATTTTTATCAGAAACTGGGTTTGTTTGTGTAATTCCTATAAAAAATATATGTTTGATGTGAATATTAATTTGACTTAAACACTTCTATCCTCTGCAATATTTACGCAAAGGCTCTCTATCTTTATAAATCAGTCAAGATATTGCTGTTAATTGCTCAATATTTGTCTAATTAATTTCTCACATTAACTACTCTTCGCCAATCCATCTACTATCAACTTGCTCGAATGTACCGTTAAAATTAAACATTGTTGCCGTTGCCAAAGTCTCAATCCAGACCGTCGCTCCACAAGAATGAGGTTTATCGGGTCGATAAACAATTTTACAAGGACCGTGAATCTCAATTTCGTGACCTCTGGCTAAAGTCTTGCTTCCTCGTTTGGCAGAAAGTACATAAAGATCGGTATTTTTATTATCTTTATTAACAGTAATATTAGGACGATTGAAATGAATAGTATTTTTGCCACAATGTCTACATGAGTGCCAACGGGGGTTAGGTCCGCGCTTTTTACGAGAAACTCTTGGCATTCCTCTATATAAAGGAATCACCCAAGTGCGACCATTGATTTTTCTGGCTCCTTGAATCCGACCTTCTTTGATTAAGACTCGTACTCTTTGAGTTGAAATATTCAATAAAGAAGCTGCTTCTGTCGTTCCAACAAACATGATTTTGTTACTATTGCGATATACGCAATAGTAAAATTTGCAGCATTTTTTGTCAATAGTGCTTAATATAATGCAAGTGGTATACCAAAACTTTCTCCTTTCTGGTTAGAGAAAGTTCTACCATAAAAGTATGAATATATTTAGGTTTTGATCTTCCCCTTTGATAGTTTTAAGGAATAGGGAAGATGGGGAGTAATATCATGCCAGATAATTAGGGTTTGCTGAAAAAGTCTTTTTTAAGGAGTAGGGGAGCGGGGGAGTAGGGGA
>NZ_LGSU01000864.1 GCF_002260545.1 Hydrocoleum sp. CS-953
AAATAATTCCCCATAGAATGACAATTAAGTTATGAATTTAGGATAATATATAGTAATCGTAAATGATTTGTGAAAAAAACTGTAAAATCTGACAACCTAATTTAGGATTGCTATAATTGTAAATCATTATTTGTCAAAAAAACTGTAGGGGTTTGGTCTCCAAACCCTAGAAACTAGGTTTGCTAAAAAAGTCTTTTTAAAGGGTAGGGATTAGGTAGAGACGTTGCATCAGGGCGTCCCTACGAGAGTAATTTTTTTGCTCAAGTCTTGCCCAAAATGCTAACTTTTTTGAGCGTTTTATACTGAAAATATGGCACTTTTTTTTGACCCTAAAAAAACTTAAGCCTTTATTTTTAAAGATTTGAGATTTAATCAACAAACTTCTATTTCAATATAGAAATGGGTTTTGGAGACCAAACCCCTACCATAAAATATTACAACCTATGATAGAAATGGGTTTTGGAGACCAAACCCCTACCATANGAGACCAAACCCCTACCATAAAATATTACAACCTATGATAGAAATGGGTTTTGGAGACCAAACCCCTACCATAAAATATTACAACCTATTTAGGGTTGCCATAACATACTAATAAAAATGACTGAAACTTGAGCAAAATTTCTCTATTTGCCTACTGATAACTGATAACTGATAACTGATAACTGAAATGACACTATCATCTATTATTAAACTACTTGGTCGATCGCCTCTGACAACCGAACTCCTAAATAAACTCCAACAATACCAATGTCTACAACTAAACGGCGCTCCCCGTTTACCCAAAGGTTTAGTCGCATCTACCCTCGCCCAACAACAAGAGCAAAATTTATTCATTGTCACTGCAACATTAGAAGAGGCGGGGCGGTGGGCAGCACAATTAGAAGCAATAGGATGGCCAACAGTTCACTTTTACCCAACTTCCGAAGCATCCCCTTACGAACCCTCCTACTCAGAAGAAATGATTTGGGGACAAATGCAGGTATTAGCAGACTTGGTGAGTGAGAATGCCCCAGAAAATGTAACTAGCAACGGTAACAGTAGCAATAAAGCAAAAATGGCCGTGGTGGCAACTGAGCGATCGCTCCAACCCCACCTACCTACAGTTAAAAATTTTCAACCCTACTGCCTAACCCTCATCCCTGGCATTACCAGTAACTCCAAAATCTTCGATGAAAAACTCGCCCAAATGGGATACGAACGAGTAGCATTAGTTGAAACCGAAGGTCAGTGGAGTCGCCGGGGAGATATTATAGATATATTTCCCGTCGCCTCAGAATTACCAGTACGCCTAGAATGGTTTGGAGACGAACTAGAAAAAATTCGGGAATTCGACCCTTCCACCCAACGTTCCCTTGACAAAATTCCCCAAATAGTCTTAACACCTAGAGATTTTAGTCAGTGGGGGTTAGGAAATTTAGAGTCAATAACCGACTCAACATTTGCTTCTGTATTAGACTACTTGCCAGAAAATACTCTCATTGCCATAGACGAACCAGATCAATGTGCTGCTCATGGCGATCGCTGGTTTGAACTGGTAGAAGAAAATTGGCAACAACTCAACACTTCCACAAAATTACCAAAAATTCATCGTACATTTGCCGACTCCCTCGCAGAAGTCGAATTTTTTCCCAGACTATATTTATCCGAACTTACCAAAGAAACCAAAAGCGAAATTACCGCCGACCTTCCCTACACCCTCAACCTTGCGAGTCGCCCCTTACCAGTGATGCCACATCAATATGCCAAACTGGCAGAAAACCTGCGTCAGGAAAGGGAACGTAAACATTCCGTTTTCCTAATTTCTGCTCAACCATCGCGCTCCGTTTCTCTACTCCAGGAACACGACTGCCCCGCCCAGTTTATTCCCAACCCCCGCGACTACCCCGCCATTGACAGACTGCAAACCCAATATACTCCCGTCGCTCTCAAATATAGTGGTTTAGCAGAATTAGAAGGATTTATTTTGCCCACATTCCGGTTAGCACTAATCACCGATAGAGAATTTTACGGGCAACACACCCTCGCCACTCCCACCTATATTCGCAAACGTCGTCAAGCTGCTTCCAAACAAGTAGACCCCAACAAACTGCAACCAGGAGATTATGTAGTTCACCGTCAACATGGCATCGGTAAGTTCGTAAAATTAGAAAGTCTGACTCTAAATNCCCTCGCCACTCCCACCTATATTCGCAAACGTCGTCAAGCTGCTTCCAAACAAGTAGACCCCAACAAACTGCAACCAGGAGATTATGTAGTTCACCGTCAACATGGCATCGGTAAGTTCGTAAAATTAGAAAGTCTGACTCTAAATAACGAAACCCGTGATTATTTAGCAATTCAATATGCTGACGGTTTGCTCAGAGTTGCCGCCGACCAACTTGGTTCCCTGTCACGCTTAAGAAGCACCGATAAGAAAAAACCCCAACTCAATAAACTGACTGGCAAAACCTGGGAAAGTACCAAAAATAAAGTTCGTAAGTCAATCAAAAAATTAGCCGTTGACTTGCTGAAACTGTATGCTCAACGCGCCGAAAAAACAGGTTATAGTTTTCCTACTGACACCCCGTGGCAAGAAGAAATGGAAGACTCATTCCCTTACCAACCCACCCCCGACCAGTTGAAAGCAACCCAAGATGTGAAAAGGGATATGGAAAGTGAACGAGCAATGGATCGTCTGGTTTGCGGTGACGTTGGTTTCGGCAAAACAGAAGTCGCCATCCGGGCAATTTTCAAAGCAGTCACAGCAAACAAACAAGTAGCATTTCTCGCACCGACAACAGTTTTAACCCAACAACATTATCACACTCTCAAAGAACGTTTTGCTCCCTACCCCATAGAAATAGGTTTACTCAACCGCTTCCGTACTACCAATGAAAAGAAAGAAATTCAACGGCGGTTAGCAACAGGGGAATTAGATATTATTGTCGGTACTCACTCTATTTTAAGTAAGACGATCCAGTTTCGAGAGTTGGGGTTGTTGGTAGTGGATGAGGAACAGCGGTTTGGCGTTAACCAGAAGGAAAAAATTAAGGCGCTCAAAGCTCAGGTGGATGTGCTGACACTTACCGCTACTCCAATTCCCAGAACATTATATATGGCACTTTCAGGGATTCGCGAAATGAGTTTGATTACTACACCACCCCCTTTGCGTCGCCCGATAAAAACTCATCTAGCACCCTACGATCTGGAAACTGCTCGCACTGCAATTCGCCAAGAATTAAATCGTGGAGGTCAGGTATTTTATGTAGTGCCACGCATTGAAGGTATTGAGGAATTGGCAGGAAAATTGCGAGAAATGATTCCCGGAGCTAGAATTAATATCGGTCACGGTCAAATGGATGCAGCAGAGTTGGAGTCAATTATGTTGACATTTAGTGCGGGGGAAGCTGACATTTTAGTTTGTACGACAATTATTGAATCTGGTTTGGATATTCCCNACATCCACCTGAGCTTTGAGCGCCTTAATTTTTTCCTTCTGGTTAACGCCAAACCGCTGTTCCTCATCCACTACCAACAACCCCAACTCTCGAAACTGGTATTTTATGTAGTGCCACGCATTGAAGGTATTGAGGAATTGGCAGGAAAATTGCGAGAAATGATTCCCGGAGCTAGAATTAATATCGGTCACGGTCAAATGGATGCAGCAGAGTTGGAGTCAATTATGTTGACATTTAGTGCGGGGGAAGCTGACATTTTAGTTTGTACGACAATTATTGAATCTGGTTTGGATATTCCCCGCGTCAACACAATATTAATAGAAGATGCTCAAAAGTTTGGTTTGTCACAGTTGTATCAGTTGCGAGGAAGAGTTGGTCGTGCTGGAGTGCAAGCTCATGCGTGGTTGTTTTATCCGACTACTGCTTCCGGTGGAGTAGCGCTGACAGATGAGGCGCAAAAGCGGTTACGGGCAATTAAGGAATTTACTCAGTTGGGTTCGGGATATCAGTTGGCAATGCGAGATTTAGAAATTCGGGGAGCAGGAGATATTTTGGGAGCGGAGCAGTCTGGTCAGGTGAACACTATCGGATTCGATCTGTATACGGAAATGTTGGAAGAGGCAATTCGGGAAATCAAAGGTCAGGAAATTCCTCAAGTTGATGATACACAAATTGACCTAAGTTTGACTGCATTCATTCCCGCAGATTATATTCCAGACTTAGATCAAAAAATGGGTGCTTATCGTTCGGTTGCTGTTGCTAATAGTCGGGAAGAATTGAGTCAAATAGAAAGTGATTGGAGCGATCGCTACGGTACAATTCCGAAAGCTGGTTTACAGTTATTAAGAATGATGGAATTAAAACAAATTGCCAAAAAAGTAGGGTTTTCCAGGATTAAAGTAGAGGGTAAACAACACGTTGTTTTAGAAACACCAATGGAGGAACCTGCATGGAATTTATTGAAAGAGAAATTACCAGGTCATTTACAATCTCGTTTTGTTTTTAGTAAAGCTAAAGTAACAGTCAGAGGATTAGGTGTTGTAAGTGCAGATAAACAGTTAGAAAGTTTGATAGATTGGTTGAGTAAAATGGAAGGAGCTTTAGTAATTAATAATTGATAATGGATAATTGATAATTAGGGTTTACTGATTAAATATTAAAGTCTTTAAAGGTAAATGTTTTAGTATTTTTAGGTGTCAAAAAGTTTAAGCTTTTAGGTTGCTTATGTTCAAAAAGTTAGGATTTTATATCAAATCTGCTGGCTTCGGAGTAATAAGAAACCGGGTTTGTGGGAGGTCAATGTTAGTATTGTAGGGTATTTGATACCAACCCGGTTTCTCTACTTTTTTATACCGATGCTACCGGATTTGATATTAGCTAAATAAGAGCAGAAAAATCAAGATACGAAATATCCGACTACTTCCTCTATAATTTCTATTTATCCTGTACGTCGCCAATCCGACGACTCCCCTACCTGACTGCTGATTCCTAACCTCATCTATAATACTTTTTCAGCAAACCCTCATTAGACATAGTTTTCATTATCCATTATCAATTATCAATTATCCATTATCCATTAAATTATGACATTTAGTAATTACAAAAATATTGCAGAAGTAATGAAATAATTTCAAATTCAATATATTGAACTACAATAACATT
>NZ_LGSU01000865.1 GCF_002260545.1 Hydrocoleum sp. CS-953
GTACAAAACAAGGTCAAGAACCTGTGATGGTTCAGAGTTATTACCAGCAGCAAAAGAAGGAGATAAGCGAATTATTATGTTGAATGGTAAACCTATTGGGGCAGTAAATAGGATTCCTACTGGCAAAGAATTTCGAGGAAATATGGCAGTGGGAGGTAGGGTTGCTCAGACAGAAATTACAGAAAGGGAGTATGAAATTTGTGAGTATTTAGCACCTAAATTAGTAGCGGATGGTTTATATTTTGTTGGTATAGATGTGATTGGTGGTTATCTGACAGAGGTTAATGTTACAAGTCCGACAGGAATTAGAGAAATTGACTTACTTGATAATGTTAACTTGGGGAAACAAGTAATAGAATGGGCTATTTCAGTTATCAGTTAACAGTTAGCCTCCTATGGTCGTAACTGCGTTAACAGTTATCAGTACCTCTGACTATTTGCGCAGCATTCCGTAGGAAACCATCGGGATTAAAATACTAAATTGATTTTTTTCATCCCCTTAAAAGGGGAGGCTAATAACCTTATTTTTTGGTGATGGATAATGAATAATTAATAATTAATTATCCATTATTAATTATTATTAATACNCTTGATAATGTTAACTTGGGGAAACAAGTATAGAATGGGCTATTTCAGTTATCAGTTAACAGTTAGCCTCCTATGGTCGTAACTGCGTTAACAGTTATCAGTACCTCTGACTATTTGCGCAGCATTCCGTAGGAAACCATCGGGATTAAAATACTAAATTGATTTTTTTCATCCCCTTAAAAGGGGAGGCTAATAACCTTATTTTTTGGTGATGGATAATGAATAATTAATAATTAATTATCCATTATTAATTATTATTAATACAGCGCTTTCCACTGTTATGAGGTACATTGATTATAGTAGATTTGCTAATTTTGAGTGAAAACTTAATTCCAGACTTCAAAAACTATTTAAAAATTTAGTGCCACTGTACTTCATCAACATGGAATTTGCTGTAATTATTCATTATGAATTATCTATGATTCTAGTAGATTTGCTAATTTTGAGTGAAAACTTAATTCCAGACTTCAAAAACTGTTTAAAAATTTAGTGCCACCGTACTTCATCAACCTGAAATTCGCTGTAATTATTCATTATCAATTATCAATTATCCATTATCGACTGTTATGAGGTACAATCATCCCTGGCAAGATGCCCGCAATACAATATTTTTGCCATTTACCTTGTACATCATTTGCCCGAAATATGCTGTAAATAATTATCCATTGTTCATTATCAATTATCAATTATCAATTATCCANACCGTACTTCATCAACCTGAAATTCGCTGTAATTATTCATTATCAATTATCAATTATCCATTATCGACTGTTATGAGGTACAATCATCCCTGGCAAGATGCCCGCAATACAATATTTTTGCCATTTACCTTGTACATCATTTGCCCGAAATATGCTGTAAATAATTATCCATTGTTCATTATCAATTATCAATTATCAATTATCCATGATTCTAGTAAATTTGCTAATTTTGAGTGAAAATTTAATTCCATACTTCAAAAACTATTTAAAAATTTAGTGCCACCGTACTTCATCAACCTGGAATCCACTGTAAGTATTCATTATCAATTATCAATTATCAATTATCAATTAATAAATCCTTCTTAATAAACAATGAACAATCAAACTATTGGCGTAGCAGTTATCGGTACAGGATTTGGTCAAAAAGTACATATACCAGGTCTACAAGCACATCATAAAACTGAAGTATTAGCTGTTTATAATCCAGATTTAGAAAAAGCTAAATCAATTGCATTAAATCATAATATTCCTCATGCTTGTAATACCATAGAAGAGATAATTTCCCTACCTGAAGTTAGTGCTGTAACAATTTCAACTCCACCATTTCTCCATTATGAAATGGCAAAGCAAGTATTATCCGCAGGCAAACATTTATTGTTAGAAAAACCCACAACTTTAAAAGTAGAAGAAGCTCAAGAATTATATCATNCTAAATCAATTGCATTAAATCATAATATTCCTCATGCTTGTAATACCATAGAAGAGATAATTTCCCTACCTGAAGTTAGTGCTGTAACAATTTCAACTCCACCATTTCTCCATTATGAAATGGCAAAGCAAGTATTATCCGCAGGCAAACATTTATTGTTAGAAAAACCCACAACTTTAAAAGTAGAAGAAGCTCAAGAATTATATCATATTGCTGCTACTAATAAATGTGTAGCAACTATGGATTTTGAGTTTCGTTATATTCCTGCTTGGCAACTATTTGCCGAAATTTTAGCAGATGGATATGTGGGGGATAAACACCTAATTAAAATTGATTGGTTAGCATCAAGTCGCGCTAACCCAAATCGTCCTTGGAATTGGTATTCTCAAAAGGATAAAGGAGGTGGTGCATTAGGAGCGATCGCTTCCCATACTTTTGATTATGTTAATTGGTTATTTGGTCCTGCTAAAAAACTTTGGGGACAACTTAATACTTCTATTAAAACTCGCCCCGATCCGACTGTAGGAGACCAATTAAAACCAGTAGATGCTGATGATACTTGTAATATTATGTTAGAGTTGGCAGATGGTACTCCCTGTCAAATTTGTATTAGTTCTGTCACCTATCAAGGGCGTGGTCATTGGGTAGAAGTTTATGGTAGTAAAGGTACTTTAATTGTTGGTAGTAATAATCAAAAAGATTATGTGCATGGGTTTAAAGTTTGGGGTTCTCAAAATGGGGATAATTTAGCAGAAATAAATATTCCTGAAAGGTTAGATTTTCCCAAAGTTTATTCTGATGGTAGAATTGCACCTTTTATTCGAGTAGTTGATAATTGGGTACAAGCAATAGAGGCAGAAAAATCTGTAGTTCCATCTCTAAAAGAGGGTATTTATTCTCAGTTATTAATGGATTTAACCCATGAATCTAATTTAACTGGTACTTGGGTAAATGTGCCAGATTTAGATGAATTTATCGAAAATACAAGTAGCTTNAAGTTTATTCTGATGGTAGAATTGCACCTTTTATTCGAGTAGTTGATAATTGGGTACAAGCAATAGAGGCAGAAAAATCTGTAGTTCCATCTCTAAAAGAGGGTATTTATTCTCAGTTATTAATGGATTTAACCCATGAATCTAATTTAACTGGTACTTGGGTAAATGTGCCAGATTTAGATGAATTTATCGAAAATACAAGTAGCTTTTAAAAAAAGCGGTCAGCAGTCAGCGGTCAGCTTTTTTAGAAGGAGATTTAAACCTCTCCTAAAATTAAACGACAAGCTAGAAGTCGGGGATTTAGACCCAAGCTTTTCCGTTCCGGAATGCTCCGCAAACAGATACCTAATTAGGGTTTGCTGAATAAAGTCTTTTAGTAAGGGTAGGAGTTAGGAGTCAGGATAAATGGGTATGGGAGCGAGGAGGTAGTGGGAGGAATTATCACTTAATTGTTCCTGTAATATTGAGCCAAAAATGCTAACTTTTTGAACCTAAATGACCTAAAATTTCGTACTTTTTCCAGACCAAAAAAGGCGAAAATTTTTATCTATTAAGGCTTTTATATTTAGTCAGCAAGCCCTAATTATATGTACAAATTTTTAGGCTAATAGCTGGTTAATGTTAGTATTCAGCTATATCTATGTATGAGTTATTAACTCATTCTGATTGAGATAAAATTCCCTATAAATAAGTTGTTCTAAAAGTAGGGAATTAAATTATTCCATTTCAAAAAAAAGAATGCTACAAATCAAATAGTTTCAAACTTTGGATGTGAAATAATTTCCTGAAATTATCGAATGATTAATAATTATTAGTTATTAATTAAATAATTCAGGATATTCAATTCCGTTGCAGTTTTCCTTGAGGTAATTATCAATTAATGAATGTAGCACCTTTCATGTTGCGCAAGGAAAAGTTTTGAGCCGATAAAATCTAACTTTTGACTGTCTTGAGTGCGTCTTATACCAATTCCCATGCATTATTGCTATACTTGGGCGATACTTCAGTTATTAACTGATCGATACAATCAGAATTATTTTTTTGCTGGTTTTCGCTAGTTTAATGTTAATTATTCTTATGTTTGCTTCTCCGGTACGGACGTTGCACAGGCAAAAATGCGTTTTCCGTTCCGGAATGCTGCCTCTTACAGAGGAGCTGCGCTAACGCTTTTTCCTTCGGAANGTACGGACGTTGCACAGGCAAAAATGCGTTTTCCGTTCCGGAATGCTGCCTCTTACAGAGGAGCTGCGCTAACGCTTTTTCCTTCGGAATGCTAGCGCAAACATGTCGCGCAGCGTTAACGGAGTTGTGCGAAGCAAAACGCAAACATGTTGGGCAGCAAAACGTCCCTACACTCCCCTACTCCCCTACTCTGAAATAGATAAAGTTTTTGAGAAATGGTATTATATTTTGGAGGGGCTGTGTGCAGAATTACTTCCGCACTTTATACGCCCGGTAGGAAACCTCAGAATTACGCACTCGATGCATGAATTTTGACTTCCGTGAAACGGTATTAACTATCTCTAATAAGTGGTGCAGTTGCTAGACTTATAGCTGCTTTTTGCATAACTTCTATATCAGACTTTGACCAAGAACGTACATCCTGACATTGATGAGCGACTAGCAACCCCCATAAGCTCCTAGAATTGAGAACTGGTACTACTAAATTAGCCTTAACCTGTATGCTACGCAGAAAATCTCTATGGCAAGGATGTATTGGTTCTAATTCAATATTTTCCATTGCTCGTACTCTTCCATGTTGATACATAGCAGCATATTCATCATTAAAACATTCATCAGCTCCTGTTGAACCATAAATGGATAGCTTCCCAGAACTCAAAGACTCAAATATTACCTGTCCTTTCCACTCACGATAAAAGTAGTATAATACAACTCTGTCTACTTGAAGATCCTGTCTAATATTATCAATATTTTTTTGAATAAAAGTGTTTCGTTCTACATTATTAGCCAGACGATTTGCGAATTTTTCTAAATCTGGGTCACTATAATATATATTAGGATTATAATTAGGGTCTTTATTGTCACTATTCGTCATAATCAGTATAAATCAACTACTTATAATTTTTTAGCTTGCCTTGGTTAAATTTTTAG
>NZ_LGSU01000866.1 GCF_002260545.1 Hydrocoleum sp. CS-953
ACCTATAAGATTATATTTTTTTAGCTATATAGCATATATTTATCTTGTTTGATTTTGTATTTATTTTTAGCTTAGAAATTTATTTTATTTATTGATAATTTTTGTACTAAATATAGGATTAAACATCTTAATTACCAACAATAATTTTATTAAATACAAATTTTTTTCTGATTCTTATAACTTTTAATTATCCTAATAACTCTCACTATTGCTAAACCATTCTTCAAAGAAGTTGTGTATAAAATCTCCACTTAACTAAGTCCGAAGTCATAAGTTGTTGTGTAGGGGATTTTGAGCAACCTTCCCAAAACATTTCACCTTAAAAGGCGGGGTTTTAGACCCAATTATTTTGATCGTTTAGACAAAAGGGAATAAAAGTATATAAATATTTTTATATAGTGAAAAAATGCAATAGTTTTTGTCAATTTTGATGTAAACTTTATAACTTATCAACTTGAACAGCCTTCAGATGGAAGTTACGATTCAGGGGCTGTTTTGGATAAATGTTCTGAATTTCTTGCTGTACAATAATTTTTAATTAATAAACGTTCTGTTTTGTTTAATTCCCATTAATATATTTAGGGTTTCCACATCTAAGAAAGTCTTTTTGACTCAATTAATGAGAAACCCCATGACTTAATTTTGACAGAAAACTTAATTACAATTAAATCAACAATTTAGCTAATTAACCCTCAGCAAAAACGTACCGATAGAGTTCATCTGACCCTGGCTCTGGACTATTTGTAGCAAACTCAACAGCTTCAGTAATTAACTCCTCAATCTTTTGATCGATTGCTGTTAACTCTGCAACATCTACCAAATTATTTTCTGTTAGGTAAGTTTTAAATTGCTTGATGGGGTCACGAGAAAACCAATATTCCTTTTCTTGTTGGTCCCGTAATTCATCAGGGTCAGCCAAAGAATGTCCTCGGAAACGATAAGTCAAAGCTTCAATCAAAGTAGGTCCCTCGCCAGCCCTAGCCCTGGCCACAGCCTCCTGAGCAGCAGAATGCACTGCCAATACATCCATACCATNCTGTTAGGTAAGTTTTAAATTGCTTGATGGGGTCACGAGAAAACCAATATTCCTTTTCTTGTTGGTCCCGTAATTCATCAGGGTCAGCCAAAGAATGTCCTCGGAAACGATAAGTCAAAGCTTCAATCAAAGTAGGTCCCTCGCCAGCCCTAGCCCTGGCCACAGCCTCCTGAGCAGCAGAATGCACTGCCAATACATCCATACCATCAACCTCTACACCAACCATGCCAAAGGCATGAGCTTTTTTGTAAATCTCAGGTTCAGAAGTAGCACGATCATGAGCCATACCAATTGCCCACTTATTATTTTCGACTACATAAATAATCGGTAGTTTCCACAATGTAGCCATATTTAGACATTCAAAAAACTGGCCGTTATTGCAAGCCCCATCCCCAAAGAAACAAGCCGTCACTTGGTCAGCAGTTTCATTTCCCATAGTTTCCCGACGATATTTACTCTGAAAAGCTGCCCCAGTAGCCACAGGAATACCCTCAGCAACAAAAGCATAACCCCCCAATAGATTATGTGCAGCCGAGAACATATGCATCGAACCACCACGACCTTTAGAACAGCCTGTGGCCTTACCAAATAATTCAGCCATCACTTCCCGTGCTGGTACACCAGCACTGAGAGCATGAACATGGTCTCTATAAGTGCTACAAACAAAATCTTCATCTTGTCGCATAGCTTTAATTACACCGGAAGAAACCCCTTCTTGTCCATTGTAAAGATGAACAAAGCCAAACATTTTGCCTCGGTAATACATTTCAGCACACTTATCTTCAAACAAGCGTCCTAAAACCATATCTTCATATAGTATCAATGCTTCTTCTTTACTAATTTTTATACTATTGGTATTAAAAGGAGGTAAGTTACGTTCTTGGATCATTTAATTTTTCCTGAGCTAGTATAATTTAGTGATCTGATGTTGGAATGTTGCAACAGACATCTTTAGCAAAAGTCTCTAATGTTAAAGTTAACATTACTGGTCTCCACAAGTTATCCAAATTTACNTATCTTCATATAGTATCAATGCTTCTTCTTTACTAATTTTTATACTATTGGTATTAAAAGGAGGTAAGTTACGTTCTTGGATCATTTAATTTTTCCTGAGCTAGTATAATTTAGTGATCTGATGTTGGAATGTTGCAACAGACATCTTTAGCAAAAGTCTCTAATGTTAAAGTTAACATTACTGGTCTCCACAAGTTATCCAAATTTACCTTTGAGCAATTTAATAGCATATCTGGAAATTGTGTATGAGAGTAAATAAATTTTACTAGCTTGTTGTATAGTATAGACTTAATGGAATAAGTCTTAAGTTTTGCCCTTCAAGTTGGGTAGCACAGTATCTGTCACTGAAATGAAAGGTATAATAAACGTTGTACATAAATATAGTCATATATAGTCAAATAAACTCAGAGACTGAGAAAACTTGCTAGTAAAAGAGAATTTAAAATCAATGATTATCTCCACAAAGCATCTCGTTTGATTATTAATACCCTCATCACTTACAAAATAGGGACTCTGATAATTGGCCAAAATCAGGAGTGGATACAGGAGATTAAGTTAGTAAAAAAGAACAATCAAAATTTTGTTCAAATTCCCCATGGTAAGTTAATAGAAATGTTATCTTATAAAGCTAAAATGGTAGGAATTAAGGTGATTTTAACCGAAGAATCTTATACTTCAATTGCAAGTTTTATGGATAATGATAAAATTCCTGTTTACAAGAATGGTGAGAAAAATTAGTCAACTTTTAGTGGAAAAAGGGTGAAACGGGGAATGCAAATCGCACAGGTTGTGACAGATTGATTAATGCTGATGTGAATGGCTCTTTGAACATTATGAGAAAAGCAGCTCCCTTTTGTCTTTGACCATGGGATAGAGAAGCCACTGCGTTAGGCGGGTTCCCCAACTTGAAGCAACTGGCGTGGTGTTGTAGTGCCTCCTTTCCTGCGGAATGCTGCGCAAACGCTAACACCCAGTCCAGGTCAAACCTGCAATGCAGGAGAATATGTCATATTTGACTATATTTATTATTATGAACTATACTTTGTGGGAAGCAACTCCAATCTATCAGATGAATATCTACAATTTTTTTCAAAATTGTAGATATAAGTAGATATAAATGGAAAATATGCTTTGATAATTCGAAGAAGAATTTTTATATTCTTGGAATTTTGATGCTAAAATTAAATTCAGTATCTTTATAAGATTTTTTGTTGAACATTTAAGGATTGGTAGATTCACCTTTAAACCTTTAATGTTTATCGGTGAAAAAATCCTAGCTCATAAGTGACGAGCATCAAAAAAATTGCTCTAAAGTAATAAAAAAGACCTCTGTTAGTCAGCAACAAAGGATATTATTAAGTAATATAGTAACTCTCCTTTGAGGAAATGCACTGTGCGGATTCCACTAGATTATTACCGAATTTTAGGTTTACCAATTCAGGCTACTGCCGAACAGTTACGGCAGGCACATAGAGACCGCACCCAGCAGTTTCCTAGAAGGGAGTATTCTGAGGCAACAATAGTTGCCCGTAAACAACTTATAGATGAGGCTTATGCTGTTCTGTCTGACCTAGAACAACGGCAAACTTATGATGGCAGCTTTTTGGCTAAAACCTACGAGCCAGAAAAAGTAGAAGAACTAAGTCCGAGTTCTGAGATAAATCTTGATAAAGTAGAGGAAAAAGAAACAAAACTTCAGGAAACAGGAGAAGTTATCCCNTTCCTAGAAGGGAGTATTCTGAGGCAACAATAGTTGCCCGTAAACAACTTATAGATGAGGCTTATGCTGTTCTGTCTGACCTAGAACAACGGCAAACTTATGATGGCAGCTTTTTGGCTAAAACCTACGAGCCAGAAAAAGTAGAAGAACTAAGTCCGAGTTCTGAGATAAATCTTGATAAAGTAGAGGAAAAAGAAACAAAACTTCAGGAAACAGGAGAAGTTATCCCCATAATAGCTTCTAGACGATTAGCAAAAAGGATAAGCTCTCAAGGTAGAGAGACCATAAGTAGCTCTCAGTTTGACCCTAACAGCCCCAGTATAGAAATAGAAGATCCACAATTCGTGGGAGCAATCCTGATTCTACAGGAACTAGGAGAATACGAACTGGTATTAAAACTTACTCATCCTTATCTTACTAATAATAGTATTGCTATAAAAGATGGACGTTTTGGCGATCCAGCATTAGTTCTGCCAGATATTGTCCTCACAGTTGCTTTAGCTAATTTAGAACTGGGTAGAGAACAATGGCAACAAGGACAATATGAAAGTGCGGCCACAGCTTTAGAAGCTGGGCAGGGATTATTACTACGAGAAAATCTGTTTGTTCAAGTTCGAGGGGAGATACAAGCTGACCTTTATAAGCTACGTCCTTATAGAGTAATGGAGTTAATAGCATTACCAGAGGAGATAGCTCTAGACCGTCGCCGTGGCCTAGAAATTCTTCAAGATATGTTAAATGAACGGGGAGGAATTGATGGTCAAGGTGAAGATAGCTCTGGACTTAGGGTAGAAGATTTTCTGAAATTTGTTCAGGAGCTACGTCATCATTTAACCACATCAGAACAAAAGAAATTATTTGAGGTAGAAGCTCATCGTCCTTCGGCAGTAGGTACATACCTAGCAGTTTATACTTTTTTAGCTCAAGGGTTTGCCCAAAAACAACCAGCTTTGATTCGTAAGGCTAAGTTGATGTTGATGCAATTAGGTCGTAGTCAAGATGTAAATTTAGAGAAATCTGTTTGTGCTTTACTTTTAGGGCAAACTGAAGAGGCTAGTCGTTCATTAGAACTTAGCCATGAAAATGAACCTTTATCCTTTATTAAAGAAAATTCTCAAGAATCTCCAGATTTATTACCAGGGCTATGTCTTTATGCTGAACATTGGTTGACTGAGGAGGTATTTCCACATTTTCGTGATTTGTCTGACAAGTCAGCTTCTTTGAAAGACTATTTTGCAGATCGGCACGTTCAAGCTTATCTAGAAGCTTTACCTACAGAAACAGAAGCAGTTAATCAGTGGGTAGTTGTTCAACCTCGTCGCGATCGCGACACGGAACAGA
>NZ_LGSU01000867.1 GCF_002260545.1 Hydrocoleum sp. CS-953
GTAAATTTATTTAACTGTTTCCCACTACTACGTTTTGCCCAAACAAATATTAAACCCAACAAAACTAAACCTGGAAATTGCAACCAAGTTCGTAAAATTTCTTCTATAGGTTTAATAAAATGTAGCACTGCATAAACAATACTACTCACCCATGAAACTACTTTTACTTGATAATTTCTCTCCAATTCATCTAATAGCCAACCCCGAAATAATAACTCTTCAGCAAAACCAATACCTACAGAAACTAATAAACCTTCCAAAATAAATAGCAGTAACTTTTCCGAGGGAGACTGCCATACTAACAACCCCAAAAATATCTTTAATATAAACAGACTAAATAGAGTAAATAAACCTATTCCTAAACCTTGAAAAAATAGTTGAAAATTACGCCTATTTATTACTAAACCGTAACGACGTAATAGGTGTGGTTGCTGATAAACCTTCTTTCCCCAAAACCTGACTAAAAAAATAAACTCAATGTAGAGAATAGCGATCGCCAATATACTTTCTAGATTAACATTTTCCACCAAAAAATATATCGGTATTGCCAGTGGTANTCCTAAACCTTGAAAAAATAGTTGAAAATTACGCCTATTTATTACTAAACCGTAACGACGTAATAGGTGTGGTTGCTGATAAACCTTCTTTCCCCAAAACCTGACTAAAAAAATAAACTCAATGTAGAGAATAGCGATCGCCAATATACTTTCTAGATTAACATTTTCCACCAAAAAATATATCGGTATTGCCAGTGGTATCCACACCAAAAGTAATGTTAAAATAAAAATTCCGATTCTTGCAGGAGCAGAAAACTTTGCTATTTTGCCGAATGTTAAATTAGGCATCAGAACTTGCCGTTAGTAAGTAAAACTATTAGATATCTCCAATAATACCTTACCATTAAGGGCGGGGTTTAAATAAAATTAATGACGGAAAAATTACCGACAAATCAAGGTATAAAGCCTCTCCTTTTAAGGAGAAAAAATTCTTTTAGTCAATCCTCTTCTTTATAGGAAGAGGTAATTATTAATTATTAATTATTAATTGTTGAATAGGATATTTCCTCATATTCAATTCCGTTCAGGTTTTTCTTGAGGTAATTATCAATTATCAATTATCAATTATTCATTAATTTCCTATTCCCTTACAAAAATAAGAAACCGAGTTCCTCAGTAGAGAAACCCGGTTTCTATTCTCAGAAATTAAATCACTCATCAGGTTCTATGGTACTGGTTAGTCCATGATTTTTCAAATTTTCGCAGTAGAACTCAGCAGGTTCTAAAGCACAGACAATTACCAATCCAATACCATTAGAGTGAGTTTCCATCATAATACTAACAGCTTGAGGTTGAGTTAAACTTGGAACAGTCTTCATCAATACCTGCACTACATACTCCATACTGTTAAAATCATCGTTATGGAGTAAAACACGATAACGTGGTGCAGTTTTGCGGACTGTGGAAGTGGTAGGTTTTTCTATAGTCTCTACAGACACTATTCTATCCTNTCTTCATCAATACCTGCACTACATACTCCATACTGTTAAAATCATCGTTATGGAGTAAAACACGATAACGTGGTGCAGTTTTGCGGACTGTGGAAGTGGTAGGTTTTTCTATAGTCTCTACAGACACTATTCTATCCTGCTTACTTAATCAAACTAATACATATTATTATATATATAACATAAAACTTAATATTTTATAGGTGAAATAAAAAATCCGATTTTTTTGTCATCTGACTTTTTTATTGTAACGTTTGACTCCTAATTTTGTTAAACCTACTCAAGACTAATAGACATCTCCAGAAGAGGTAATTAGGGTTTGCGCTCAAAAGTCTTTTTTAACGAGTAGGGGAGCGGAGGAGTAGGTAGGGACGTTGCACGCAACTTCCCTACAGGAGTAATTTTTTGGCTCAACTATGCGCCTAAAATCCTAACTTTTTGATTTTTCGGGAACCGTGCATAAAAAGCTGAAACAGGCGTACTTTTTCCCGACCTAAAAAGGTTAAAGTCTTTATCTGTAAATGCTTTGAGATTTAATGAGCAAAGCAATAATTATTAATTGTTAATTATTAATTATTAAAGCCCTACTCCATCTTTTTCGGAGATATATAATAATTTCCCTGCTAAAATTTATAATTGTAGAAATATGTTAGGAAAAATATCAATCCAGCTTTGCCCATGGTTAATGGCCCAAAAGCCACTCAAATAATTTAAAAGAAAATTATATATGAAACGTAGAACTCAAACCACCAGTCAACCATCCAGATTCAATTATGCTACTCTAGCAATTTTAGGAGGAGTATTTGTTTTGGGTATTGGTATTGGTATTGCCTTTAGCTCCACTGCTAACTTTACCCCACAAAACGTGGCCTCTCGTGAATTTATAGATCGCAGCGTACCTAACCCCGAACTTTGTGTACAGTTTGGAGCTAGTGCAATGGTAATGAATATGCGCGTTTTCTTGACTTTAAACCCTTTTAATGTATACATATCTCAGCCAGGTATAGAACCAGGATGTGTTATCCGTAGAAATAACTGGACGATTCTAGAGCAAAGAAAATTAGTAAACAATGAGCAAGTGCGTGATTGTAAAAACCGGATGAACACCTTCGGATATACAGGAAATATTAACGATGAACCAGAAATTGATTGCGTTTATCAAAACGACAGCGCTCAAAACCTATTCTTGAAAAATCAACTAGGACCGGGGTTTGCTCCACCTGAAAATAACAATTTCTAGTTGATAGAGAATAGGGAATAGGGAATAGGGAACAGGCAAAAAATATTTATTCCCTTTGACTACTTTCGTCCCTATTAATTAGAACTACCCCTAGTACCTATTCCCATTACTTGAAAAAAACACCCACATCTGAATGAGCAACCCCGTTTTTTCAACCCCTAAAAACCGCTAATCTCATAAAATCTGGAGCGGGGTAAATCTTCAACCACACGCACTTCCACAATATGCTCTTCATCTAAAGTAACCGAACGAGGAGAAGCAAGAAGAACAGTACCAGCTCCAACTGCTGCTCCCGCTAAGAAACCAAAACCCGAACCAGTTAGGAGTAATAATGCTAAACCACCACCAGCACTACTACCTGCCAAAACCTTTTCATTAAAATCAGGGTGTCCTCGAAACAATTTTGATTCAGCAGCAAAAGGGATAAAACGACCATCCAAATATATTGCTCTGGCGATAAATTGACTACCATGACTATCAGTGTCAAAACCACCAACTACAGGTGTCTTAGCTGGTACTATAATTCTACCAGATTCATCAGCGATCGCCTCTTCCAGAAGTAAAACTTCCTGTGTCTCAATACCCCGTGGTAGTCTAAATTCTCCAGTAGGGAAAATTAAACCTATTATTTCTCCTTCTTTAACTAAGATAGAAGCATCATCTTCAGATTGTTTTTTTCCCGAAGTTCCAGGTAAAGGTTCTCCAAAAGAAATCACATCTACTGATTCGGTAGTGCTATAGTTGTTGGGTTCTTCTACAGGTTCAGGTTCTGGGGGCGGTGGAACAAAAGTATCTTCAGTTTCTTTAGCTTCAAGTTGTGGCACTTCCCCAATTTCAGATGGTTCAGTAGCTGGTTGTCTATCGCCCAAAGCATCTATTAATGGAGAACTAACACTATCTGGTTTGTCAGTGGGAATAACCAGGAAGGGAATAGAAGGATCTGCCGAAGGTGGAGGGTTTGGTAGAGGAGATTCATCTTTTGGATCTGTTTCTAGAAAACCTACCCTATCTTGTTTTGGTTGAGTAGGAGGTTGATTATCTTCTTCAATAATAGATTCTGAATTTTCTACTTTTGTAGNTCTATTAATGGAGAACTAACACTATCTGGTTTGTCAGTGGGAATAACCAGGAAGGGAATAGAAGGATCTGCCGAAGGTGGAGGGTTTGGTAGAGGAGATTCATCTTTTGGATCTGTTTCTAGAAAACCTACCCTATCTTGTTTTGGTTGAGTAGGAGGTTGATTATCTTCTTCAATAATAGATTCTGAATTTTCTACTTTTGTAGCTTCTGCTTCAACATAATTTTCATCTAAAATCATTTGCTCTTCTGCTGCTTCTGAGATTTCTCCCTCACCCAGAAGTAGACGCAACTGCCAACTATTTTCTTGTGGTTCAACCTGTTCTAATTTTACTTGTTTAGTAGATACAGCTAACTCTGGAGCAAAATCTATAACAACTTTTGCTTGTTGTGGTTGCTCTTGAGAGAGACTAACTCGACGCACCAACCCTGCTGGATATAATTCAGTCACATTTACACTAACTTCAGTATCTGGAATGTAGACAACTAGACGAGCAGGTTTGCTTTCAACAGAATAACTAGGAATTGTACCTTCTGGGAGGGTAAACTGAAGTTGATTATTATCTGGGTTAAAAAACCAATTTGTTAAGAAAGCGGCAAAAACTGGCCGAGGCAAACAGGAATTAATTGCCAGTGTTCCCACTAAACCAATAAGTTTTATAANTTTGCTTTCAACAGAATAACTAGGAATTGTACCTTCTGGGAGGGTAAACTGAAGTTGATTATTATCTGGGTTAAAAAACCAATTTGTTAAGAAAGCGGCAAAAACTGGCCGAGGCAAACAGGAATTAATTGCCAGTGTTCCCACTAAACCAATAAGTTTTATAAGTTTTAATGGGGATTTTAATTTTGACAGATTTTTTTGATATTGACTTGCCATAAGCTAACTCCTCACAATACCACAACTCTTTAATTATTAAGCTACAATTTATAATCTATAAAGTTTGTAAAATTGGACTAAAATACAACATTCTCTAAAATAGATTAGACAAGCTTCAGATTAACATAAGAATGGTAAAGGAGGCAAAGTTATGGAAACATCGACAATTTATTTACCACCCAGATTAGAATTAAAAATTAATCTTACCCAGGAACAATTTTGGCAACTTTGTCAAGAAAATAACGATTTAAGATTTGAAAGAACTGCCACAGGAGAATTAATTATTATGCCACCTACAGGGGGAAACACAAGTGAACGTAATGCAGATTTGACTTATCAACTAAAAGCTTGGAGTCGTCAGAATAATTTGGGTAAAGTATTTGATTCTAATGGTTGTTTTCAATTACCAAATGGGTCTGACCGTTCTCCTGATGC
>NZ_LGSU01000868.1 GCF_002260545.1 Hydrocoleum sp. CS-953
TTGATTGTTTAAGTCAAATTTACCTAAGTCGAAAGCTGATACTTAAAGGGAATTTTGGGAAAGTTAGGCAGGAAGATAGAAAATGAAACCTAGTTTTATTTGATATCTGAAGTTGAATAAATCTCTAGATGCTTATGGTAAATTTATTAACCAATTAAGATTTTTTCGATTTTTTGATTCGGAAATTTCCACAAAAATTATCACATCAAATATCTGGTGGGAAAATCAGATAAATAGATTTTATCCTCAGGCTGAAATCTCAATTATTATTCTGGATTGAAAGATTATTTTGCTAGTATCTTTGATTTGAGAGCGGAAATATTTAGAGATTTTTTTGATTGTTTAAGTCAAATTTACCTAAGTCGAAAGGTTTTGGTTAGAGAGAATTTTTGGCAAGTTAGGTAGGAGGAGAGAAAATGAAACCTACCTTGATATTTGAAGTTAAAGAAATCTCTTGATGCTTATGGTAACTTCATCAGCCAATTAAGATTTTTTCGATTTTTTAATTCGGGAAATTTTGACAAAAATCATCACATCAAATATCTGGTTGGAAAATCAGATAAATAGATTTTATCCTCAGGCTAACATCTAAATTATTATCCTAGATTTAAAGGATTATTTTGGGAGTAGCTTTGACTAGACAGGGGAAATATTTAGAGATTTTTTTGACTGTTTGAGTCAAAGTTTCCTAAGTCTAAAGGTTTTGGTTAGAGAGGATTTTTGGCAAGTTAGGTAGGAGGATAGAAAATGAAACCTACCTTGATATTTGAAGTTAAATAAATCTCTGAATGCTTATGGTAACTTTATCGGCAAATTGAGATTTTTTAGATTTTTTTATTTGGTCTCTTTAGACAAAAATTATCANAATATTTAGAGATTTTTTTGACTGTTTGAGTCAATTTTTCTTAAGTCTAAAGGTTTTGGTGAAACAGAATTTTGGGAAAGTTAGGCAGGGGAGGAAAACTTACAGCCTAGTTTCACATCTAAACTCAAAAAAAGCTCTAGATACTTATAGTAGCTTTATTTTTCTCAGTTTAAAGACCGTGGTTAGAAATATTTTTCTGAAAATTAAGTAGGAGAGAAAAAATGATAATCTAAATCTAGTTTCATATCTGAAATGAAAAAAACTATAGATAGTCATTCTCACCCTTATCAGTCAATCAAAATTTTATGCAATTTTCAATTCCAGAAATTTCCAAAACAATTCAAAAACTTAGAAAATTGACGCAAGTAGATATTCAAAATAAATGGCGATATTGGCAAAAGGATATACCTATTATTGCACTTAAAAATTTAGATGATTGGGATTTAGCTACAACAAATGAAAGAAAACATATTGCTTGGGAAAAAGGCAAACAGGTTTTATGGTTAGGGCAAAAGTTGATAATTCCTCCACATTTAAACGGTTATCTTTTAACTGACTTATCTTTAAGATTGGGTTTGACTTGGTGGGCTCAATCTGCGGAAGTTTATGTCAATGGCAAGTTAGTACAAACGGGAGATTTGTTTGACTGTTCGAGTCGAATTTTGCTGAGTCAAAAGGCGGTAGTTGGAGAGACTTTTATTATTGGCATTAAATTGGTAAGTCCGGAACATGACCGAGGTGCTTTGGTAAAGTCTTGGTGTGTCTATGAAAATCTAGAAAATTATCAGCTAGACCCTGGTTTGATGGCGGATAGATTGGAAATTTTGCTCGAATATTTGACTAAAGTAGAATCTGAGAGCTACTTAAACTTAGAGATAATAAAAAAATCTGTCAGTTTGATAGATTGGCAGACAGTTGGAGAAAGAGAAAAGTTTGAGCGATCGCTACTAAAGCTCCACTCGGAAATAACTAAAATTTCTGACAACTATATTAATAGTTTAAAAGTCAAATTATTAGGTCACGCTCATTTAGATTTAGCTTGGTTATGGGATGTGGAAGAAACTTGGGAAGCTGCGCAACGAACTTTCACATCTGTACTGAATTTACAAGAAGATTTTCCCGAACTTATTTTCTGTCATTCGACTCCGGCACTATATGAATGGATAGAAAAAAATCGACCAGACTTATTTAATAGAATTAAACGACAAATTGATTTAGATAAGTGGGAAGTCGCTGCTGGTTTATGGGTAGAACCAGAATTAAATACTGTCGGAGGAGAATCAATAGTTAGACAAGTTTTATACGGTCAACGTTATGTTTGGGAAAAATTTGGCAGATTTTCTCCTGTCGCTTGGTTGCCAGATACTTTTGGTTTCTGTTGGCAACTTCCGCAAATTTTGCAAGGAGGAAATATCAAATATTTTGCTACTCAGAAGTTACGTTGGAATGATTCTACAGAGTTTCCTTTTGAATTTTTTTGGTGGGAAGCTCCAGATAAAAGTCGAATTTTAAGTTTGATGTTACCGCCGATAGGAGAAAGTATTGAACCTGTAAAAATGGCAAAGTACGCTTGTGAATGGTTTACAAAAACTGGGAACAAAAATGTTTTGTGGTTGTCTGGGGTGGGAGACCACGGCGGAGGTCCGACTCGCGATATGTTGGAGGTAGGTAGGAGATGGCAAGAGTCTGGTTTTTTTCCTGTGTTGGAGTTTTCGACTGCTGAGAATTTTTTGACTGAGTTAGTAGAGGCAAATTCAGGTATTTTTCCTATTTGGCAAGATGAACTTTATCTGGAATTTCATCGGGGGTGTTATACGACTCATGCAGATCAAAAAAGATGGAACCGCCGTTGTGAAAATTTGTTGTACCAGGCGGAGTTGTTTTCTGTTTTTGCCTCAATTATGACTGATTCTTTTTATCGAAAGAATGATTTGGAGATGGCTTGGAAGTTGGTTTTGTTTAATCAGTTTCACGATATTTTACCTGGTTCGGCTATTCCGGAAGTTTATGTGGATGCTAATAATAATTGGCGGGAAGTGGAAAGGTTGGGTAAGGAAATTTTGGCGGAGGCTATGACTAGGGTTGCTGTTAATATTGATGTCTCCCCGCCTTTTCTTTTGGATGCTTTTCCTGGTGGGATGATTTATCCGATAATTGTGTTTAATTCTCTTAATTGGCAGAGGTCGGAATTAATTTCGGTTGCTTTGCCAGCGCTTCCCACAAAAAAGGATTTTAGGGAACAGGGGGAGAGCTTTGAATTAGAGAATGGAGATGAGGAGAGAGAAGGAAGGCAAGGGAGGCTAGGTGGAAAAGGAAGAGAAACAATTTCTAAATCTTCTTTTTCTTCTGCTTCTTCCCTAAGACCTAACTCCGAACATCTAAGCTCTTTGGAGAGTAGGGATGATGACTGGCAAGTTTATGACAATGCTCGGGAAATACTTACTTCTCAGGTGTCGGATAATAATTTACTGTTTGTTGCTTCTGAGATACCAGGGGTTGGTTATCGTGTGTTTTGGTTATGTTCTGGATTTTCGGACTTGGGCAATAAACCACATATACGCACAAATATAACCCAGTATACAGAGAAGATAGCAAAAAAAATTGAGAATGTCAATACTGTTAGTTTAGAAAAAGAAAAATTGGTTTTAGAGAACAATTTATTACGGGTAAAGGTAGAGGGAGCAACGGGAAATCTAGAGAGTATTTTTGACAAGATTAATCAACGGGAAGTTCTGAGGAAACCAGAAGGAAATAAATTACAAGCTTTTCGTGATGAAGGTCAATATTGGGATGCTTGGAATATCGATCCGAATTATCAGCAACATCCTTTNTTTAGAAAAAGAAAAATTGGTTTTAGAGAACAATTTATTACGGGTAAAGGTAGAGGGAGCAACGGGAAATCTAGAGAGTATTTTTGACAAGATTAATCAACGGGAAGTTCTGAGGAAACCAGAAGGAAATAAATTACAAGCTTTTCGTGATGAAGGTCAATATTGGGATGCTTGGAATATCGATCCGAATTATCAGCAACATCCTTTATCTCCAGCAAAATTAATAGATATTTTTTGGGTAGAACAGGGGGAATTAAAAAGTTGTCTGCGGGTAATTAGAAAAATAGGTAATTCTGAGTTTCGTCAGGATTATATTCTCGAAATTGACTCCCCACTACTAAAAATTAAAAGTTGGGTAAATTGGCAAGAAAAACATACTTTAGTCAAAGCAGCTTTTCCCATAAATATAGAAGCAGATTTTGCTACTTATGAAATTCCTTGTGGAGCAATTAAGAGAACTACTAAACCTCAGACAGAAAGAGAGAAAGCAAAATGGGAAGTTCCGGCTTTACATTGGGCAGATATTAGTAAAAATAATTATGGAGTAAGTTTATTGAATGATTGTAAATATGGATATGATGCTAAACCAGATGAATTACGTTTAACTTTATTGAGAGGTTCGACTTGGCCTGACTCGGAAGCCGATGTAGGAATTCACGAATTTACTTATGCTATTTATCCTCATATTGGAAGTTGGGAAAATGCTGGAACTGTGCAACGAGGTTATGAGTTAAATATGCCTTTGCTAGTACAGATAATGCCTTTGATTAGTAAAGAAAAATCTCATGGAAATTTGCCACAAACTTATCGTTTTTTAGGTTGGGAAACTGAGAACTTAATTTTGATGGCGTTGAAACGGTCAGAGGATAATCAACGTTGGATTTTCAGATGTTATGAATGTTTGGGAAGAGAAGCAAAGTTAAATTTGGAAAGTGACGCTGGTTTAGGCATAGGAAAAGTTGTGAATTTGTTGGAGCAAGATGTTAGTGAATCTAATGTTGAGGTTGAGAGTAAGAGTTGTGAAATTTCACCTTGGAAAATAGTCAGTTTTTCCTTAGATTTTTAAAGAAGGAAGAAGAGAGAAGGAAGAAGGAAGAGGGAAGAGTGAAGAGGGAATAAAAAAGTAGATGAGTCTATAGATAATAGATATAGCTGTGGAAAGATGAATTTTTTTCCTCTTTTATCTTTTGCCGAACTCAGATGGCAATTTGAAATTTTTGGTTGTGAGAAGTGGTGAATTTTCCGAATTTATCTTTTGCCTCTCTCAGGAATTTCTGCTGTGGGGAAAAATCTTCGTTTTGCCTTGAGTCTGGCAATTAAAGTTTTCNTGAAATTTTTGGTTGTGAGAAGTGGTGAATTTTCCGAATTTATCTTTTGCCTCTCTCAGGAATTTCTGCTGTGGGGAAAAATCTTCGTTTTGCCTTGAGTCTGGCAATTAAAGTTTTC
>NZ_LGSU01000869.1 GCF_002260545.1 Hydrocoleum sp. CS-953
CTTATATGTTCTACCAATTAACTTGAAATATGTCAGAAATAGTTTGATACTTTAAATATCAAATCCCTTGAAATTAATGTAATTTCAAAGTTTTTGGTTAAAGTTGACTTTCGACTTTTGTGAAATGGTATTTAAGGTAGGCTCAAATAAACATAACTGTGTAACAAAACATTTATGCAGTTCATAATCTCAAGATTGCTTCCTTACACTTCGTTCCAGTAACAATGAAATAGTAACATTTAATTGTGCCCAACTACTTTAGATTATGAATATAATTACAACTACTAATAGAAGTAGACAATTAAAAAGAATTGGCAAGTTTATTTTATTATTTATTCTAGTTACAAGCCTAATTATTACAGGCAAATATTTTAACCTACCACAAGTTTTAAGAAATACATTAATATGGATCGAAAGTCTAGGTTTCTGGAGTCCTATAACTTTCATTATTATTTATAATTTAGCTACTTTGCTATTAATTCCTGGTTCGGTTTTGACACTAGGAGGAGGAGTAATATTTGGAGTTTTTCGCGGGTCAATTTATGTCTTTTTGGCTTCAACATTAGGCGCTACAATAGCCTTTATAATTGGAAGATACATATCTCGCGATTGGGTTTGTCAACAATTAAGTCAACATCCAAAGTTTAAAGCTGTTGACATAGCTGTGGTGAAAGAAGGATTCAAAATTGTCTTTTTAACTAGACTTTGCCCTTTGTTTCCTTTTAATCTTTTAAATTATGCTTTTGGTGTTATGCAGGTTTCTTTAAAGGATTATATTTTGGGTTCTTTGGGAATGATTCCAGCAACAGTTATGTATGTTTATCTTGGTTCTTTAATGGGTGATATTGCTTTAGTTGGTACATCTCAACAACCTACAAATTTGACTATAGAATTAACTAAATGGATAATTAATATACTTGGTTTAATTACTACGATTGTAGTGACGATTTATGTGACTAGATTAGCGAAAAAGGCTTTAGAAGAAAGTATTAATTAATATTTGGCTATTCAGGAAAAAATGAGTTGATGTTTGCATAAAAAAAGTATATAAATCTGGTTCTTTAATTCACCACTATACTAAGATATATAGTCCGATTAAATAGGTTTGTTATGGAACATATTTTATCTTTTATACTAAATTAAAATAAGATAGTTACAGTTAATTAATCAGGAAACTGTTGATAAATTTGCTGCGGACTTCGATAGTACAAATCAAATTATTCCTGAATCAAAAATAATTTATTATGCCTTATTGGCATCAAATCTAGGAATTATCCTTTTCATGTCAGCTCTTAGCCGAAACTTCCTTAAGATTCTTATCTGCTAATATCTCAGGAAAAGGTATTTTTACTGCACTATGTTCGGCCTTGAATTTCCGAGACATTGGAATATTAAAATATCCATCTTTTACCCTGATTCGAGGCATTATTAAAGGAAAGTACCCCTCTTTATTGAGGNAACTGTTGATAAATTTGCTGCGGACTTCGATAGTACAAATCAAATTATTCCTGAATCAAAAATAATTTATTATGCCTTATTGGCATCAAATCTAGGAATTATCCTTTTCATGTCAGCTCTTAGCCGAAACTTCCTTAAGATTCTTATCTGCTAATATCTCAGGAAAAGGTATTTTTACTGCACTATGTTCGGCCTTGAATTTCCGAGACATTGGAATATTAAAATATCCATCTTTTACCCTGATTCGAGGTATTATTAAAGGAAAGTACCCCTCTTTATTGAGGTATCAAGGCATTCGTATTTGTTCAAACCTATATAGACCTTTTGACCTAATGAACTATACTGTCTTTTGTTGAATAAAAATTCATGTGTATAGGCGATAAACCCCAGTTAATCTTAATAGTATCACAAAAATTCTGAGGGTGCAACCGAAAATTCTTTGGCGCGCGATTTTTTTTGGGAGCTTCTGAGAATGAGAATGTTTGTGGTTTGGAACTTAACACAGATCAATGGAAAGATTTGATGAGAAAAAAGCCACTATTTTTGGGAAGCTCTCACAAGATAAAGATNATACTGTCTTTTGTTGAATAAAAATTCATGTGTATAGGCGATAAACCCCAGTTAATCTTAATAGTATCACAAAAATTCTGAGGGTGCAACCGAAAATTCTTTGGCGCGCGATTTTTTTTGGGAGCTTCTGAGAATGAGAATGTTTGTGGTTTGGAACTTAACACAGATCAATGGAAAGATTTGATGAGAAAAAAGCCACTATTTTTGGGAAGCTCTCACAAGATAAAGATATTTCTGATATTACTCCTGGGGGAAATTCCTGAATATCAAGGATTGTCTACTAATAAGAAAACTAAGTTGAATAAAGAGTCATGTGTATAGGCGATAAACCCCAGTTAATCTTAATAATATCACAAAAATTCTGAGGGTGCAACCGAAAATTCTTTGAGGCGCGATTTTTTTGGGAGCTTCTGAGAATGACAATATTGATGATTTTGGACTCAAGAGAGATGAGTGGAAAGATTTGATGAGAGAAAAGCCAGTATTTTTGGGAAGCTCTCACAAGATGAAGGTATTTCTGATATTACTCCTGGGGAAAATTCCTGAATATCAAGGATTGTCTACTACTAAGAAAATTTGGTTGAATAAAGAGTCATGTGTATAGGCGATAAACCCCAGTTAATCTTAATAGTATCACAAAAATTCTGAGGGTGCAACCGAAAATCCTTTGAGGCGCGATTTTTTTTGGAGCTTCTGACAATGACAATGACAATGTTTGTAATTTCCCACTAAGACTAAGAAAGTACAGATGGAAAGATTTAATGATGGGAAAAATCTCATTCTAATCTTAACTAGCTATCAGCTTAAAAATACCATAAGGCTTATATAAAACTTCCATTGCAAGTAGACTTGATTGAGGTGTAGTTGTAGGTCTTTCATTCATTAATTGATAATTACCTCTCCCTTTTAGGAAGAGGTAAGACGCTTAAGGAAAAAATTTATTTTTTTCCCTTTCAAAGGGAAGGCTTTTAACCTGAATTATTTAACTATTAATTATTAATTATTCAGTAATAGATTTTCTTAACACCTAACAACTCAAACTTTTACCGAATAATTAAGGTTTAAATCCTCTCCTTTAAAGGAGAAACAATGAATTTATTTTCCTTTTCTTCAATCCTTTTCCTTTTAGGGAGAGGTAATTATCAATTATCAATTATCAATTATCCATTATCCATTAATTACCCTTCTAACTTCTTACTAATTAATTGATTTGTCATCTTTGGATCGGCACGGCCTTGTGTTTTTTTCATCACTTGCCCAACAAAGAAACCTTTGAGTTTTGTTTTACCAGCACGATACTTTGCTAACTCGTCTGGATGTGCTGCTAAAACTTCATCAATAATTGCTTCTATCGCTTTAGTATCTGATATTTGAATTAGACCTTTTTTCTCAACTAATTCTTTGGGAGAACCACCTTTTGATAATAATTCTGGCAATATATNCTTCTAACTTCTTACTAATTAATTGATTTGTCATCTTTGGATCGGCACGGCCTTGTGTTTTTTTCATCACTTGCCCAACAAAGAAACCTTTGAGTTTTGTTTTACCAGCACGATACTTTGCTAACTCGTCTGGATGTGCTGCTAAAACTTCATCAATAATTGCTTCTATCGCTTTAGTATCTGATATTTGAATTAGACCTTTTTTCTCAACTAATTCTTTGGGAGAACCACCTTTTGATAATAATTCTGGCAATATATCCTTGGCAATTTTCCCACTGATAGTACCATCTTCAATAATTGTGACTAGCTCGGCTAAATTATCAGGTTTCAGAGCAATATCATTAATACTAACTTTTTCATTTTTCAAAAAAGCAGTAATATCTCCCATTACCCAGTTAGCTGCTTGTTTAGAACTGCCACCTGCTGCAACTGTTGCCTCAAAATATTTTGCTACATTAGAGTCGTCAGTCAGGACACGAGTATCATAAGCAGATAAACCTAACTCATTTTCATAACGGTGACGTTTGTGTGCAGGTAATTCTGGTAACTCTGCTTTCCAAGCATCTAACTGTTGACTTGATACCTCAATAGGTGGGAGATCCGGTTCTGGAAAATAACGATAGTCACTAGAACCCTCTTTAGTCCTCATACTAATAGTACGTTGAGAACCCTCTTCCCAGAGTCTAGTTTCTTGAACAATTTTTTCTCCAGTTTCAATAGCTTCAGTTTGCCTTTCAATTTCATACTCGATCGCCCGTTGTATGGCACTGAAAGAGTTCATGTTTTTGATTTCTACTTTTGTGCCAAATTCTTTTTGGCCCACAGGTCTTACAGAAACATTCACATCACACCGCAGGGAACCTTCCTGCATATTCCCATCACTCACCCCAAGGTAACGGACAATTCGCCTTAGTTCTTGAGCATATTCGGCAGCTTCTACTCCAGAACGCATATCCGGTTCCGATACAATTTCGATTAATGGCACACCTGCACGGTTGTAGTCCACCATCGAATAAGTTGAACCAGCTAGGCGATCGCTACCTCCGTGGACTAACTTACCTGCATCTTCCTCCATGTGCAGTCTGGTAATACCAATTTTTTTACGAGTTGCACTACCATTCTCATCTACTATCTCTACTTCTAGCCAACCATGTTCGGCAATGGGTAAGTCATACTGAGAGATTTGATAATTTTTTGGTAAGTCTGGGTAAAAATATTGTTTCCGGTCAAATTTACTGTAGGGTGCAATTTGACAATTTAGGGCCAATCCTGCTTTAACGGCATATTCTAGAACTTTTTGATTAAGTACAGGTAATACTCCTGGCATTCCCATACATATTGGGTCAATGTTGGTATTAGGAGTAACACCAAATTCTGTGGAGGAATTAGAGAAAATTTTAGTCTGGGTACTAAGCTGACAATGGGTTTCTAGACCAATAATCGCTTCATACTCTGTTTTAATTTTGACAGTTGTGGTCATAGATTTAGAAATTAAATCGAATAAGTCGTATATTAGATTTTATATCTAATATAGAATCCGGTTGAACAGTTGTCATTGCGACGAGAGGAAGCAATCTCGTTGGACCTCTGAGATTGCTATCCGTTCCGGAATGCTCCGCAAACCTTCCACTCCGTTCCAGTCGCTGCGGACGCAAGCTATAGTAATTATCCGGA